>DASWSY010000366.1:0-9344 GCA_036402415.1 Rhizobacter sp.
GACCGGCTCGCCGTCGCCGAGCTGCAGGTCGATCTGGATGCCGTGTCGCTGGCGGCTGGCCGCAACGAGACGCTCGCCGATGCCCTGCAGGGCCTCGCGCTGCGCGCGGGCGAGCTGCAGGGAGAGGGCGGCCGCGTCGGCGGCGAGGCCCGCGCCGGCATTGGCCACGGTGGCGGTCACCAGCGCCGTCAGCTTCGCATCCCACTCGGCAGCCAGCAGCGCCGCCAGCTCGAGCGCATGGCCCGACACCGCATCGTCGTTGATGTGGACCACCAGTTCCTTCATCGATGCCATGGCACGCTCCTGTTCGTGTGTCGTCAATGGGAGAAGTCGCGCATGCTGGCATGCGCGACCATGGTGTCCGTCACGCCCCACTGCGCGAGCAGCAGGGTGTAGACGAGGTGTTCGTCCGTCGTCACGCGGCCATCGGCCTTGATCACGGCCGAGGCCAGTCGGCACACCAGCAGGCGCAGCGCCGGGTCGGTGACGGCGAGCTGCAGCTCCAGCACCCGCGAACGGTCGCTCAGGCGCAGCCCCTGCGCCCGGCTCAGCGGCAGGCCGATCGCCCGCAGCGACGCCTGGGCCAGCGCCAGGAAGTCGTCGCGCGCGATGCCCACGCGCTCGTAGGCGCGCAGGCGGTCCAGCGCGTCGAGTTCGCGCTCGTCGATGCGGCCGTTCGCGCACAGCACGATGGCCAGCAGCGACGCAGCGGCACCGCTCGGGGACGAATGGATCAGGCGGGTCGGCGGCACGGCATCTCCTGTCGAGGTGAGCGAAGGATCATGTTGGCCGGGCTTAGGTTCCGCTTGATACGCGTCAAGCTTGCCGTCGAAGCTGCAGGGGTTTCGCCGTCTGCGGGCCGGCGACGCCATACTGCACGGCCAGACCGACGAGCCGAAACCGGAGAGCCACGATGTTCCATGTGCATGGCATGCAGGGCCGGGTGTATTCGGGAACGCTGGAGCAGTTGCGCCAGCAGCAGTTCCCGGTGACGGGCGTGAGGAGCGTGCGACGCCTCGCGCCCACGCTGGGCGAACCGGACAGCCCGGCGGCCGCGCCGGCCGGCGGCGCTGCAAGCCATCCGCGAGGCCACGACGTGGCCCAGGCCTATGGGCAGGCGCATCGAACGCGCGAGCCTCTGAGAACGGTGGCCGACGTGATGCGGCGCCCGGCATTCACCGTGCCGGCCGAGGCGACGCTGCGCGAGGCCTGGCAGGCACTCGCCGGGCACGGCATCGCGCAGGCGCCGGTGCTGAACCGCGAGGGCGTGCTGGTCGGGCTGATCGGCCGCGCGGAGCTGATGCCGCCATCGTCGCTGGAGCCACCCGACCTCGCCGCCGAGCGCGAGCGCCTGTCGCAACCGGTGACCGCCTTCATGTGGTCGCCCGTGCCCAGCGCCGCGCCCGACACCGACCTGCGCCGCGTGGCCGCGCTGCTGCTCGACACCGGCCTGCCCGGCGTGCCCGTGGCAGCCGAAGACGGCCAGGTGCTGGGCTTCGTCTCGCGCACCGACCTGCTGCGCGCGCTCGCCACCGATCCGCCGCTCGACCTCTGGGGCTGATGAACCGTGGAGGACACCACCACATGACCGCGCCCGGCCCCATCCTCGCCGCGACCGACTTTTCGGCGCCGGCCCGCCACGCCGCGGACCGCGCAGCGCGCCTCGCGCGCGAGACGCACGCCGAGCTCACGCTGATGCACGTGGTGGCCGGCGCGCCGCTGCAGGAGCTTCGTCAGTGGCTGGGGCAGGGCCACACGGTGGAGCAGCGCGTGCAGGACGATGCGCAGGCGCAGCTCGACGCGCTGGCCGCCGAGCTGCAGGCCCATCGGCACGTGAACGTGCGCCCCCGGCTCGCGAGCGGCTCCGTGCTCGACGAGATCGGCCGCGAGGCCGAGGCGCGCGACGCCGGCCTGCTGGTGCTGGGCGCGCGCGGCGCGGGCTTCCTGCGCCGGCTGGTGCTGGGCAGCACCTCGGAACGGCTGCTGCGCCGCACGATGCGCCCGCTGCTGGTGGTGCGGCAGATGGCGCACGAGCCCTACCGCCGCGTGCTGGTGGCGCTCGACTTCTCGCCCTGGTCGGCGCAGGCGATCGGCCTGGCGCGCCGCGTGGCGCCGCACGCCCGGCTGGTGCTCTTCAACGCCTACCAGGTGCCCTTCGAGGAGAAGCTGCACTTCGCGGGTGTCGACGCCGCCACCATCTCGCTCTACCGCCAGCGCGCGCGCACCGAGGCCACGCAGCGCCTGCACGCGCTGGCCGCCGCGAGCGGCCTGAACGCCGGCGAGTGGGAGGTCTGCATCGTCGAGGGCGAGGCGTCGCAGCGCATCGTGGAGCACGAACAGGAGCAGGACTGCGACCTCGTCGTGCTCGGCAAGCACGGCCAATCCGCCGCCGAAGACCTGCTGCTCGGCAGCGTCAGCCGGCACGTGCTCGACGAAGGCAGCACCGACGTGCTCGTCTCCACCGCACGCGCCGCATGACGGCCGCCTCCGCGTCGATGCTCCGGCTGATCGGCTGTGCAGCGATCGCGGCGCTGGTGTACGCGATGGCGCCGCCGCCCGATGCCCTGCGCACCGGGCTCGCGCTCTTCGTGCTGATCGGCGGCCTGTGGATGACGCAGGCGCTGCACCTGAGCGTGACCGCCTTGCTGGTGCCGCTGCTCGCGGTCCTGAGCGGGCTCACCGATCTGCGCAGCGCGCTCGCGCCGTTCGCGCACCCGGTCATCTTTCTGTTCCTCGGCGGCTTCGCGCTGGCGGCGGCCTTGCAGCAGCAGGGGCTCGACCGCCGGCTCGCCCTGGCCGTGCTGCGGCTCGCGGCCGGCCGCCGCGGGGTGGCCGTGGCGCTGCTCTTCGGCCTGACCGCACTGCTGTCGATGTGGATCAGCAACACCGCCACCGCCGCGATGATGCTGCCGCTCGCGCTCGGCCTGCTGGGCGATGACGACGGGCCTCGCGAGCGCGCCTTCGTGCTGCTGGGCGTGGCCTACAGCGCGAGCATCGGCGGCATCGGCACGCTGGTGGGCAGCCCGCCGAACGCCATCGCCGCGGCGCAGGCCGGCATCGGTTTTGCGGAGTGGATGCGTATCGGCGTGCCCATGGTCGTGCTGCTGCTGCCGCTGATGGCCGGCGTGCTGTTCCTGCTGTTGCGCCCGCGGCTGCGTGCCGTCGCGTCGCCACGTGATGAGCGACCGCAGCCCGCACCGTGGACGCGCGAGCAGCGCTTCACCCTCGCGGTGTTCGCCCTCACGGCGGCGGGCTGGGTGGGCGCCGCGCCGCTCGGCCGTTGGCTTGGCATCACGGCCGACATCGACAGCGCCATCGCCGTGGCCGCCATCGTGGTGCTGGTGGCCAGCCGCACCATCGGCTGGCCCGAGATCGAACACCGCACGCAGTGGGGCGTGCTGCTGCTCTTCGGCGGCGGCCTGGCGTTGAGCGAGGTGATGTCGACCAGCGGCGCGAGCCGCTTCCTCGCCGGCGCGCTGACCGGTGCCTTGCAGGATGCGCCCACGCTCCTCTTGCTGCTGGGCGTGGTGACCTTCGTCGTGTTCCTCACCGAGCTCGTCAGCAATACCGCGTCGGCGGCGCTGCTGGTGCCCATCTTCCTCGGCGTAGCGGCCTCGCTCGGGCTGCCGCCCCCGCTCTTTGCCGCGGCGATCGCGGTGTCGGCGTCGTGTGCGTTCATGCTGCCGGTGGCCACGCCGCCCAACGCCATCGTCTACGCCACCGAGCAGGTGCCTCAGGCGACGATGATGCGCTGCGGCCTGGTGCTCAACCTGGCGTGCATCGTGGCGATCACGGCGCTCGCGATGCTGGTGTTCGCGTGACGGCCGGCGCGAACGATCACTGGCCGTCGATGACCATCACATACTGCCCCGCCCGCACCGACGAGCCGGGCTGCACGCGCAACTCGCGCACCACGCCGTCGCAGGGCGAGGGCAGCAGGATCTCCATCTTCATCGACTCCAGCACCGCCAGCACCTGGCCCGTGCTCACCGTCTGGCCCACGCTCACCTGGAGCTGCCACAGGTTGCCCGCGATGAAGCTCTCCACGCCATGTTGCCCCGGCTGCAGCGGTGCTTGCTCGTCGTCGGCCGCGGCGCCGTCCTGGCTGTCGAAATGCGCCTGGCCCGACGCGATCCAGCGCTCGCGCTCGGCGTGGAATCCGGCCTGCTGCTGCGCGCGGAAGGCCGCGATGCCCTCGGCTTCGCGGGCGAGAAAGTCCTGGTAGTCGGCGAGATCCAGTTCGGTGGTCTCGATGCGCAGCGGGTAACGGCCGAGCGGGAAGTCGCGGCGGATGCGCAGCAGTTCCTCGGCCGACACCGGGTAGAAGCGGATCTGGTCGAAGAAGCGCAGCAGCCACGGCTTGCCGCCGAAGGCGCCGTCGTGGCGGTAGCGGTTCCACATCTGCAGCGTGCGGCCGACGAACTGGTAGCCGCCCGGGCCTTCCATGCCGTAGACGCACAGGTAGGCGCCGCCGATGCCCACCGAGTTCTCGGCCGTCCAGGTGCGCGCCGGGTTGTACTTGGTGGTGACGAGCCGGTGCCGCGGGTCGAGCGGCGTGGCCACCGGCGCGCCGAGGTAGACGTCGCCCAGGCCCATCACCAGGTAGCTGGCTTCGAACACCGTGCGTTGCACGGCGTCGAGGTCGGGCAGGTCGTTGATGCGGCGGATGAACTCGAGGTTGCTCGGGCACCAGGGCGCGTCCTTGCGCACCGTGGTCATGTACTTCTGGATCGCGAGCTGGCAGGCCGGGTCGTCCCACGACAGCGGCAGGTGCACGATGCGCGAGGGCAGCCTGAGGTTGCCCGCGTTGCAGATGCCTTCCCAACTGCCGGCGATGGTCTCCAGCAGCTCGGCGAGCGGCAGTTGCTCGGGTCGGTAGTGGACCTGCAGCGAACGGATGCCCGGCGTCAGGTCGATCACGCCCGGAAGCGCCGCGGCCTCCAGCGTCTGCATCAGCGCGTGGGCGCGGAAGCGCAGCGCGAGGTCGAGCTCGGGCGCGCCGATCTCGATCAGCAGGTGGGTGTCGCCGGACAGGCGCGCCACCAGGCGGCGGTCGGCCTCGCCGATGTCAAGCACGATCGGTGACGACAACGAGGCCGGCGACCATGCCACGGGCACCTCGGCCAGCGTGTCGATCTCCTCGCTCCGGGCCTGGGCCAGCCGGCGTGCGGTCGGCATGTCGACCGGCACGAAGCGCACGCGGTCGCCGGCCTTGAGCTGGCCGAGGTGCCACAGGTCGGCTTCGATCACCGTGACCGGGCAGACGAAGCCGCCGAGGCTCGGGCCATCGGGGCCGAGGATCACGGGCATGTCGCCGGTGAAGTCGACCGCGCCGACGGCGTAGGGGTTGTCGTGGATGTTCGACGGGTGCAGGCCGGCCTCGCCGCCGCTGTCGCGCGCCCATTCGGGCTTGGGGCCGATGAGGCGCACGCCGGTGCGGCTGGAGTTGAAGTGCACCTCCCATTCGGCGGCGAAGAAGGTGTCGATGTAGGCGGGGGTGAAGTACTCGGGCGCACCGTGCGGGCCGTAGAGCACGCGCAACTCGCGCACCGGGGCGAGCGTGGTGCGCAGGGCGACGGGCAGGCTCGCGCCCGTCGTGTCATCGCCCGGCGCGCTCAGGTGCAGCACGTCTCCGGCCCGGAGCGCTCGGCCTACGTGGCCGCCGAACTGGCCGAGCGTGAACGTGCTCTTGGAGCCGAGGTAGTCGGGCACCTGAATCCCGCCTCGGAGCGCGAGGTAGCTGCGCGCACCGGCCTGCGTGGTGCCGCCCAGGCGCAGCGTGGCGCCGGCGGGGATCGCGAACACCGTGTCCATCGCTTGCGCCATCCCATCGAGCGTGATGGACATCGCCGCACCGGTCACCACGGCCACGGCGGCGGTGTTGAAGCGCAGCGTGGGGCCGTTCATCGTGATCTCGAGCGCTGCGGTGCCGGGTGCATTGCCCAGCAGCCGGTTGCCCAGGCGCAGCGCGCGGTCGTCCATCGGGCCCGAGGGCGGCACGCCCACCGCCCAGTGGCCCAGGCGGCCCGGCCAGTCCTGCACCGTGGTCTGCGTGCCGCCGGCGAGCACCTCGACCGTGTCGGCGCGGTAGGCCAGGGCTTCGAGGCAACGTGTCCAGGGCGAGCCGCTGGCGAACGGTGTGTCGGCGAGGATCTGCCGCAGGTAGCCGCGGTTGGTCTCCACGCCGTAGAGCTGCGTGTCGGCCAGCGCCTGGTCCAGTCTCGCCTTGGCCTCGTCGCGCGTGGGTGACCACGCGATGAGCTTGGCGATCATCGGGTCGAAGAAGGGCGGGATCTCGCAGCCGGCTTCAACCCAGGTGTCGATGCGCAGCACACGACCGTCGGCCGCGGGGAAGGCGACCTCGGTCAGCATGCCCGGCGAAGGCTGGAAGTTGCGCCCAGGGTCTTCGGCGTACAGCCGCGCCTGGATCGCATGCCCGCGCGGCGTGAGCTTATGCGCCAGCTCGGCCAGCGGCGGCAGGTCACCCGCGGCCAGCTCGACCATCCAGCGCACGAGATCCACGCCCCACACCTGCTCGGTCACGCCATGCTCGACCTGCAGGCGGGTGTTGACCTCCAGGAAGTAGAAGCGCGAGGCTTCGCTGTCGTAGACGAACTCCACCGTGCCGGCGCTGCGGTAGCTCACCGCCTTGCCGAGCGTGATGGCCGCGGCGCAGAGCTGCTCGGCCATGCCGGTGGGGAGATTCGGCGCGGGGGTTTCTTCCAGCACCTTCTGGTTGCGCCGCTGCACCGAGCAGTCGCGCACACCGAGGGCGATGACCTCGCCGCGGCCGTCGCCGAAGATCTGCACTTCGAGGTGGCGTGCGCGCTGGATGTACTTCTCGATGAAGACGCCGGAGTCGCTGAAGTTGCTCTGCCCGAGGTGGCGCACGGCCTCGAAGGCGTCCGAGAGTTCGCGTGCATCGCGGCACACGCGCATGCCGATGCCGCCGCCGCCGGCGGTGCTCTTGAGCATCACCGGGTAGCCCACCTGCTCGGCCGCCGCCAATGCCGCGGCCACGTCCTCCAGCAGCTCGGTGCCTTCCAACAGGGGCACGCCTTGCTGCCTCGCGATGGCGCGCGCGGTGTGCTTGAGGCCGAACACCCGCAGTTGCTCGGGCGTGGGCCCGACGAAGACGATGCCGGCGGCCTCACAGGCCTCGGCAAAGGCCGCGTTCTCGGACAGAAAGCCGTAGCCCGGGTGGATGACCTGCGCGCCGCTCTCGCGTGCGGCGGCGAGGATCTTCTCCACCACGAGGTAGGTCTGCGCGGCCGGCCCGTCGCCCAGGCTCACCGCCTGGTCGGCCTGCGCGATGTGCAGGCTGGCCGCATCGGCCTCGGAGAACACCGCCACGCCCTGCACGCCGAGCGTGCGCAAGGTGCGCAGGATGCGGCAGGCAATCGCGCCGCGGTTGGCAATGAGCAGCTTGTCGAACATTCGAGCGTCCTTCGAGGAGGTGCGGGCCGTCCCGCCATGAAGGTGGCGCGCCGCGGTCGTCCGCGGCGGGTGTCGTGGGGAACGGCGGCTCAGCGCTTGCGCGTGGTGCTGTAGAGCCCGGCTCGCGTCTTCATGAAGCCGAACAGCGCGGCCAGCAGCCGCCGAAACAGGAGCTTCAGTTCCATACCAGCACCTCCGCGGGGGTGGGGTTCCAGCCGTTGCAGGGGTTGTTGAGCTGCGGGCAGTTGGAGATGAGCACGATCACGTCCTGCTCGGCGCGCAGCTCGACGTACTTGCCCGGCGCCGAGATGCCGTCTTCGAAGGTGAGGCCGCCTTCGGGCGTGACCGGCACGTTCATGAAGAAGTTGATGTTGGCGCCGATGTCGCGCTTGTTGAGCCGCCCGTCGTGCAGGCAGGCGCAGAGGAAGTTGTCGCGGCAGCTGTGCATGTAGCGCTTGCCGAGGGCGTAGCGCACGGTGTTGCTCTCCTGCGCGCAGGCACCGCCGAGCGTGTCGTGGCGGCCGCAGGTGTCGGCGGTGATGGTGAGCAGCGGGCGGCCGAGGTTGGAGTACAGCACCGTGCCGGTCGTGAGGTAGACCTTGTTCTGCCGCCGCATCGTGCGCTGCGGGTCGTAGCGCTCGCGCGGGTTGGCGGCGCTGTAGAAGAGGGTGTCGACGGCCTGGTTGCCTTCGAGGTCGAGCAGGCGCAGGGTCTGCCCGGCTTTCACCTCGAAGAGATAGGGCTCGCCGGCGGGGATGACGTGGCGGAAGACGGCGTTGTCCGCGCGCCGGTCGCTGGCGGTCAGCATCTGCATGCGGTTCTCCTTCTCAGAGGTGGAAGCGTTCGGTGTTGTGGAAGGCGCGCTCGTTCTCGGGCCGCGAATGGCGGCAGGCCGTGCTCACGCCGTCGCTGTGCGCCTGGCCCCAGCGCAGGTGCACGGGGCGTGGCTCGTAGCGCGGGTTCGGGTCCATCGGGTGCTGCAGCGCGGTGAGCACGACCAGTGTGTCCATCGGTGCGTAGAGCTCCACGTGGTCGCCGGGCTTCGAGTGGCCGGGCACGAAGTGGAAGCTGCCGGCCTCGTCGACGGTGACCTTGCTGAAGAGGTTGACCACCATCAGCAGGTCCTGCAGGTCGAGGTTCCACTTGCCCATCTCGACCAGCAGGTTGTCGACGCCGTTGCGGAAGAAGCCGTTGCGCAGCTCCTGGTAGCGGCCGGTGCCGTATTTCTCGCGCACCTCCTCGGCGTTGAGCACGCCGCCGAAGGGGTCGTGCCAGCCGCAGCTGTCGTCCGTGATGGCGGCCAGCACACGGCCCATGTCGGAATAGAGGCAATGGCCGGCGGTGAGCCGGGCGGTGTGCTGGCCCTTCAGCGTGTCGGGCAGGTTGAGCCGCTCGCTCGGCTGGTGGGCGTTGAGCAGCATGAGGCTCACGTTCGCGCCGCCTTCGAGGTCGACGAGCCGCAGCAGCTGCCCTCGCTTCAGGATGAACGAGGTGTGGCCGCCGCCGGGCACGGTCTCTTCGTACAGCGTGGCCTGCAAGGCCAAGGGTTCAGCGTTCATGAAGGCTCCTGCGTGAGAACCCGCGCCGGCAGCGACGAGAGCGCAGCGTCGGCCAGGCGGCGGTCTTGGTTGAGGCGGATGTCGTAGGTGATGCGCGCGCCGTAGGCTTGCGGTGCCTGCGGGTCGACGCGCAGCTTGTCGAACACGAGCAGGCGCGTGCCGAGGTTGAAGCCTTCGGAGAGGTCGTGCGTGACCATGAAGACGGTCAGGCGCGTCTCGCGCCACAGCTCCAGCAGCAGCGTGTGCATGTCCTTGCGGATGCCGGGGTCGAGCGCTCCGAAGGGCTCGTCGAGCAGCAGGATGCTCGGGCGCAGGATCAGCGCCTGCGCGATCGCGAGACGCTGCTGC
>DASWSY010000367.1:0-6096 GCA_036402415.1 Rhizobacter sp.
CGCGCCATCGACACCATCACCGCACACGCCGCCCCGGCACCGATGCACGCGATGGTGAGCCGCTTGACCTCGTCAAACCCGGAGAACCGCCACATGCCGCGCGGAATGCCCCCGATCACGAAGGCCAGCAGGTAAACCGCGACGACACCCACCATCACGTACGGGTCGTACGAGGGCCGTGCACTCCACCAGCGCTCGAAGCCCAGTCGAAAGAGGTAGGTGATGTTCCAGCACAGCGCGATGACGACGCCGTCGACGACGAGCGACAGGGGCTGGCGGCGCGGGCGCAGGCGCGCCAGCACATGGTCGAGCTTGTGCCAGAAGGTGAGGCCGGGATCGTGGCGGTCGTTCGAGCTCATCTCCACCACACGAGCTTCAAGGTCCGCAGGATCAGGCGCAGGTCGAACGCGAGCGAGGCCTGGTCGACGTAACGTGCGGCCAGTTGCAGCTTGGCCGGCATCACCACCTGCACATACTCATGCTCGGGGTCGGCCGCACGTGCCAGGCGCTCACTCTCGTCGCGGTATTCGAGCGAGGCGATGTCGGTGATGCCGGGCCGCACGCTCAGCACCTTGTCGCGCAATGCGGTCGGATACATCGCGACGTAGCGCGGCACTTCGGGCCGCGGGCCGACGAGGCTCATGTCGCCCTTGAGCACGTCGATCAGTTGCGGCAGCTCGTCGAGCTTCGCGCGGCGCAGGACGGCGCCGGCACGGGTGATGCGGCGATCGGCCCCCACGGTGATCTGCGCGCCGTGCCCGCCGTGCACCATGGTCCGGAACTTGTGGATGCGAAACGGCACGCCATGGCGGCCGATGCGCTCCTGCCGGAAAAACACAGGGCCCGGCGAATCGAGCTTCACCCACACGGCGATGGCCAGCAGCAGGGGCGCCAGCAGCACGAGGCCCGTCAGCGACAGCACGACATCGAACACGCGCTTGCCCATCACCTGAGGGCGTGCCGCACGGCCTGCGCGACCCGCAGCACGTCCGCATCGCCCATGCGCGTGTAGAGGGGCAGGCTCACCATGCGCTCGAAGGCCTTCTGCGAATGCGGGAAGTCCGCGGGCGCGAGCTTGTACCGATCACGCCAATAGGGCTGCAGGTGCAGCGGAATGTAGTGCACGCTGCAGCCGATGCCGGCGTCGTACAGGCGCTCGATGAAAGTGTCGCGTGGCACGGCGGCCTCGTCGCCCAGGCGCACCGCATAGAGGTGCCACGCGTGCACCTCGCCGGCGGGCGCCGAGGGCGGCAGCACGATGGGCAGGCCCGTCAGCGCTTCCTTGAAACGCTCGGCCAGCGCCTGGCGCTTCTTCTGGAAATCCCACGCCCGCTTCAACTGCTGCAAGCCCAGCGCCGCCGCAATGTCCGTCAGGTTGTACTTGAACCCCGGCGCCACGATCTCGTAGTACCAGCTCGGCACCTTGGCGGTGAAGCGGTCGAAGGCGTCACGGCTCATGCCGTGCAGGCGCATCACCTTCATGCGACGGGCCAGCTCGGCATTGCGCGTGACGACCATGCCGCCCTCGCCGGTGGTGATGGTCTTGTTGGCGTAGAAGCTGAACACCGTGACGTCGGAGTCAAGCGTGCCGACGAGCTTGCCGCCGCAGGTGGTGGGCAGCGCATGTGCGGCGTCTTCCACCACCTTCAGGCCGTGTTTCTTCGCGATGGCGAGCAGCGCGGGCATGTCGCAGGACAAGCCGCCGTAGTGCACAGGGAGGATGGCCCTGGTGCGCGGCGTGATAGCCGCTTCCACGGCCTGCGGATCGATGCACAAGGTGGCAGGATCGATGTCGACCAGCACCACGTCGGCGCCGAGGTAGCGCACCACCTCGGCCGTGGCGGTGAAGGTGTGCGTGGTGGTGATCACCTCGTCGCCGGGCCCGATGCCCAGCGCTTCGAGTGCGAGGTGCAGGCCAGCGGTGGCGGAGTTGACGGCGAGCGATTGCAGCGACGGGTCGCCGAGGAACGCGGTGAAGTCCTCTTCGAAGCGCTTGGTCTTCGGGCCGGTGGTAACCCAGCCCGAGCGCAGCGTGTCCACCACCTCGGCGATCTCTTCTTCGCCGATGTCGGGCAGGGCAAACGGCAGGAACGGCAGCTTCTCGGTCATGGAATCAGGTCTTGGCAAGCCAGCACAGCACGTGGGTGCGCAGCAGCGGCAAGGCGTTGAACAGAGTGTAGAGCGCAGGGTGCAGCCGCACGACGCCACGGGCGATCGGGGGCGCAAGCGTGAGCCGGCGGGCCGTCATGCGGGCCTGGGGGAAGAGCTGCCGCACCCGCGCGAGCGGCACGCCGCGCACGTCGGGGTTGCGCGGGTTGTTCACGGTGAAGTCGTACCAGAGCACGCCGCCACCGGGCTTGACGGCGGCCCACATGGCGGCGGCCAGGCGCTGCTGGAAGGCTGCATCCAGCAGCGACGAGAACACGGTGGACTGCAACACGACGTGCACGCTCGCCGAGGGCGGGCTGAGCGCCAGCGCATCGCCCTGCGCCAGCGTCACGGCCTGCGGCAGGCGCGCCCGCGCCTGCGCATGGCGCTCCGGCAGCAGCTCCACGCCGGACAGGTTCGCCGGCTCGAAGCCGAGCTGGATGAGCTCGACCAGGTTGCTGCCGCTGCCGCAGCCCACCTCGTGCAGCCGCAGGGTCGACAGGTCGTGCCAGCCGAGGCGGCGAAAAAGTGCCAGCATCGCCCGCTGCCGCTCCTGCATCGGCCACAGCGCGGCGGGGTTGAGCAGGCTGTAGCGCGGGTCCTGGGCCAATCGGCGTGCGTACCGGTCGCGCACTGCCTGGGCTTCGGGGGACTCGCGGGGGATGTCGTCCATGCGCCTCCTACCTCGTCAACGTGGAAAAGCGCGAGCGGCCGCGCGCACCGCGCAGCACGTCCCACGCGCCGGCCAGCGACCCGATGCCGTAGCCCAGGTGGTAGGCCACGATCACGGCGGGCACACGCAGGGCCACCGGCGCGGCGACCTTCTGCTGCCCCACCACCGCCACCGTCATCGCGCCGACCACGCCACCGTAGAGCGCCAGCAGCGCGGCCAGTGGCACCCACCAGCCCAGAAGCCCCAGCACCACGAACAGCAGCAGTGCCGCGACGAAAAGCCCCGGCACCAGGTGCCGCAGCGACGCCGCCTGCCCGTGTTTCTTCATCACGAAGGGCTTCCAGTACCCGTACTGGAGGTACTGGCGGAACACCTGCTGGAGCGTGGCCCGTGGCCGGTAGGTGCTGCGGATGCGCGACGACTGCCACACCTTGCCGCCGCCCTTCACGATGCGCAGATTGTGCTCGTCGTCCTGGTTGCGCACGAGTTGCTCGTCGAAGCCGCCGAAGCGCTCGAAGGTCCGGCGCGGCCAGCTCCCGAGGTAGACGGTGTCGACCCGGCCGTCGAAGTCGAGCCGGCGCGACAGCGCGCCCCCCGCCACCCAGCGCGACTGGAAGGCCGCCGCCACCGCGTGCTGCATGGCGCCCGCGCCGGCATCGGGCACGGCATGCCAGGGCCCGCCGACGTTGTCGGCGCCGGTCTCGGCCTGCACCGCGAGGCACTGGGCGACGTAGTCGGCCGCGTACTCGGTGTGCACGTCCATGCGCACGATGATCTCGCCGCTCGCGAGCGTCAGCGCCGCGTTGAGGCCGGACGAGACGATGCGCGCCGGGTTGTCGATCACGGTGATGCGGCCATCGGCCGCGGCCAGGCCCTGCAGCAGCTCGCGCGTGCCGTCGTCGCTCTGCCCGTCGGCCACCACCAGTTGCAAGGCCCAGCCCGCCGGCAACTGCTGCTGCAGCACGCTGCGGCAGAAGCCTTCGATGTAGCGCCGCTCGTTGCGGCAGGGCACGATCACCGAGACGATGCGCGCGCTCATGCCGGGGCTCCGGGGTCGCAGGCCCTGCGCGCGCCCACCTCGCGCAAGAGCGCCGTCCAGTTCCGGAAATGCGCCGCCTCGCTGAACATCGCGCGGCTGCGCGCGATGGCCGCCGGCGCGAGGCGCGCACGCAGCGCGGGCGAGGCGAGCAGCTCGACCAGCGCGCGCGCCAGGCCCGGCACGTCGCCGGCCGGCACGAGGCGGCCGGTGTCGGGGCCCAGGATCTCGGCCGGCCCGGTCGGGCAGTCGAAGGCCACGCTCGGCACGCCCAGCGCCTGTGCTTCCAGCAGCGCGAGCGGCATGCCCTCGTAGCGCGAGGGCAGCACGAAGACCGCGGCCTCGCGGAAGAGTCGCTCGATCTGCGGCGTCGGCTCCAGCCACTCGACCGAGACCAGGCCCAGCCGCCCCGCAAGCTGCTCGTGCTGCGCACGCAGCGGGCCGTCGCCGACGATGCGCAGCCGCGCCCCCGGCACGGCACGCACGACCTCGGCCCAGGCCTGCAGCAAGAGGTCGATGCCCTTCTGCGCCACGTGGCGCCCTACCGCCAGCGCCACCGGCTCGCCGGGCAGCGCCGGAGTGTCGGCCTGCAAGGACGCGGCGTTGTAGATCACCCGGGTGCGCGGGTTGAGCGCACGAAACCGCGCCGCGTCGGCTTCGGTGAGGCTCACCACGGCCGCCACCTGCGGGTACAGCCAGCGCCGCAGCCGCTGCCACAGCGACGAGCGGGCGTGGAAGTGGTTGTGGTCGCAGCAGATGGTGCAGGCCGCGTGGCGCCGGCTCACGAGCAGCACCGAGCAGGCGGTGGTCAGGCCGTTGAGGATCACCACATCGGGCGCGTCCTGCCGGATCAGCGCCGACAACACCCGGCCGATGCGCCACTGCGTGCGCAGCAACTGCCAGGCACGCGCGAGGCGCGAACCGGGCTCGCCGCCCGCAGGCTGTCGCGGCCCGGCCAGCACCCGCACCTCGGGGCGCAGCGGGTAGCGCACCGCCTCGCGCGGCGTGTCGACACTGCCGACCGCCACCTGCAGGCCTTCGCCGGCGAGGTGGTTGGCGAGCCCGCAGACGAAACGCTCCACGCCGCCCGGGATGTCGAGCCGGTCGCACAGCAGCAGCACGCGCAGCGGGCGGGCCATGTCAACGCTTGCGAATCAGCGCGTGCACGTCGACACGCTGGTAGTCGGGGGCTGGCAGCGCGAGGCCGCTGTGGCGCACGGCCCGCAGCGTTTCACGGGCGGCACGCAAGCCATCGATCAGGCCCCACTGCGCGAACTGGCGCACCAGGCGCTGGCGCATGGTCGGCGCGCCGGGCCGGGCGGCGGCGGAAGGCCCCTTGACCCACTCGTCCTGCGCATAGTCCGACTGCTGCGGCGCGGGCAGCGGGCCCACGTCCTGCAGCTTGCGCGCAAGCACCAGCATGTAGACCTCGTGGCCGTTGCACAGGTTGACGCGGCGCTTCACCTCCATCGGGTTGGCCACCTTCCACCAGTGGCGCCGGTCGCCCTTGACGGCGAACCACAGGCCCTGGAGCTCGAAGCCGTTCTCGCGGCGATAGAGGTTGAAGAAGAGCTCGGGCGAGAACTGGTAGAAGCCGTGGCCCGAGAGGTTGTTGGCCGGCAGCGAGTGGAAGACGTGGCCGCCGACCTTGCACAGGTCGACCACGTTGCGCCAGGCCACCGGGAAGTTGAAGACGTGCTCGAGGCAGCCGAAGTCGAGCACCGCGTCGTAGGCGCCGCGCTGCGGGCTCGGCGTGGGCCACGGCAGGTTCATGTCGTGCAGGTGCGTGGCCTGCTCGTACGACGAGGCGTCGACCGACTCGGCCTCGCGCGCGCCCAGCCACTGCTGCATCAGCGGCTCGAAGTAGCGCGGCGCACCGGGCGCACGCGCCGGCTCGGCCAGCGGCGGCAGGCCGCGCAGGCGGCGGTGGTCGTCGAGCTCGAAGGCTTCGATGAAGAGCGCCTGCCGGCCGATGGCGAGCGTGCGCTCGTAGCGCACGCCGAGGTCCTGCGCGTGCGCGAGGAAGTTGAGGTTGTGGATGTCGATGCCCACGTCGTTGCGTCTTTCCTCTTCAGCGCCGCGCGGTGAGCCACATGCCCACCACCGCCACCGCCATCACCACCAGCTCGACGCCGATCGCCACCCACGCGAGGCCGACCGCGCCCGCCGCGCCGCCCCAGGTCGCCGCGCCGAGGGTGCCGACGATGCCGCCGATCACCACGCAGCTGCGGTAGGCAGT
>DASWSY010000368.1:0-8414 GCA_036402415.1 Rhizobacter sp.
CGATGAAGACGATGCGGTTCTCGGGGCCGTCGAGCACCTTCACGTCGGGCGTGTTGCGCAGGCGCGGCAGGTCTTGCGGTGCCGGGTCGAGCACGAGGTCGATCTCGCCGGAGACGAGCGCGGCCACGCGCGTGGCGTCGCTCTTGATCGGGGTGTAGACCACTTCCTGCACGTTGCCGTCGAACTTGCCCCACCAGGCGGTGTTGCGCTTGTAGACGGTCTTCACGTCGGGCTGGCGCGAGACGAGGATGAACGGGCCGGTGCCGTTGGCGTGGAAGGAGGCGTAGCCCTCTTCCTTGTTCTTGAAGTCGATCGGCTTCGTGGCCTTGTGCTTCTCTGCCCAGACCTTGCTCATGATGGGCAGCAAGCTGATGTGCTGCAGGAAGATCGGGTTCACCGAGGCGAGGTTGAACTCGACGGTGAGGTTGTCGACCTTGCGCGGCTTGCCCACCGCATTGGCGTAGACGCCGATGTCGGAGGTGGCCTCTGCGGCGCGCTGCACCGAGAACACCACGTCGTCGGCCGTGAAGGGCGATCCGTCGTGGAACTTGACGTTGGGGCGCAGCTTGAAGCGCCACTGCAGCGGGCTCACCTGCGTCCACTCGGTGGCGAGCACGGCTTCGAGCGCCATCGTCTTGCTGCGGTTGACCAGGGTCTCGTAGACCTGACCGTTCATCGCATTGGTGAGCAACTCGTTCTGCGAATACGGGTCCATGGTCTGCGCATCGCCCTGCGAGGCCCAGCGCAAAGTCTGTGCGGCGGTGGAGGCCGCGGCCACCAAGAGGCAAAGGGTGATCAGGCTGCGTTTCATGCGCGCTCCCACGTGTCAGAGGAAGCGGCGAGTTTAGGAGGCTTTGCCGCGCTGACCGGCGTGCAGGGTCAGGCCGTGGCCCCGTGCAGCTTCAGGCTTTCGGCGTCGGCCCAGAGCTGTTCGAGGTGGGTGAATTTCCACTGCGCGTTGGATTCGCGCGCAGCGATGCGGTCGCCGCAGGCCGGGCTGGACAGGTCCAGCACCTCCGGCGGGATGTGCAGCTGCGAGCGCGTCGAGAAGAACACCTTCACCTTCGGCGACACCAGCGACTCCGGGTTCTGCTCGCACACCACGGCGAGCCGGCCGGACTGCATGCGCACCAGCGAGCCCACCGGGTAGATGCCCAGGCTCTTCACGAAGGCCTGGAACACCGTGTCGTCGAAATGCCCGCCGCGCCATTCGGCCATCTTGCGCACCGATTCGGCCGGGTCCCAGCCATTCTTGTAGGGGCGGTTGGAGGTGATGGCGTCGTACACGTCGCACACCGCCCCCATCTTCGCCAGCAGCGAGATCTGCTCGCCCCTCAGGCCGTGCGGATAGCCGCTGCCGTCGATCTTCTCGTGGTGGTGCAGGCAGACGTCGAGCGCGCCTTCGGTGGCGGTGCCCCCTTCGCGCAGCATCTCGTAGCCTCGCAGCGGATGGGACTTCATGATCTTGAATTCCTCGTCGGTGAGCTTGCCGGGCTTGTTCAGCACCTCGGTCGGCATCACCGCTTTGCCCATGTCGTGCAACAGGCCGGCGAGGCCGGCTTCGCGCGTGGCGGCATCGTCGAGGCCGAGCTGGCGCGACAGCGCCACCATCAGCGCACACACCGCCACCGAATGAAGGTAGGAGTAGTCGTCGTGGGTCTTGAGGCGGGCCAGGCTGATCATGGCGCTCGGGTTCCGGTAGACCGAGCCGGCGATCTCGTCCACGAGCGGCAGGCAGCGTTCGGCATCGATGGCGTTGCCCAGCCGGGCGTCGTTGAAGAGCGCCATCACCGCCTGCTTGGACTTGGCCACGACCACGGCGGCACGCTTGACCTCGTGCGACAGGCTGGTCGCCTGCGTGAGCAGCGGCGGCGCAGCCGGCATCGGCGCGGAGCGGGTGGGTGTGTCAGGTACGGAAGTGGGCGCGGCCTTCGCCGGCGCGGGCTCGACGTCGAGACCCTTGCTGCTGTCGATCCAGCATGCCTGCACGCCCGAGGCGGTGAGCTTGTCGAGGTCGCCCTGCTCGCGCAGCACGAACCGGGTCTTCCAGAACGGGTGGTCCAGCCACGAGCCTTCCAGCGCATGCAGGTGCATGCCCAGGCGGAGCTGGTGGATGGGGATTTTTTTCAGCATGGGGCGACGGGCGGTCCGGCTGTCCGTTGCTATCGGCCGCTCCGCCGAAAACTTGACCGGGTACTTCCGAAAAGGGCGTCCGAAAGCAAAAACGCCGCTGGGTTCCAGCGGCGTTTTTCGTGGTGCAGGCCCGGCTCAGCGGAAGCGCGACTGCGGCACGGTGTGCAGGTCGGTGGGCAGCGATGCCAGATAGTTGGCGATCAGCTTGAGCTGCTCCGCGGTGAACGGCTGGGCCATGCCGGCCATGATGGCGTTGGCGCGGCCGACGTTCGGGTTGTTGGCCGTCTTGTAGGCCTTGAGCGCGACGAAGAGGTAGTCGGCGTGCTGGCCGGCGATCTTGGGGTAGGTGCCGTCGATCGGCTTGCTGTAGTTGTCGCCGTGGCAGCTAGCGCAGTTGCCTTGGGTCAGCAGCTTGGCCACCTCGGGGCTGGGCTGCGGCAAGGCTTTGGTGTCGGCGGCGACCGGCGCCGTCTTGCCCTGCTGCTCGTAGAAGGCGGACAGGTCGGCGACGTCCTGGTCGCTCAGGCTGCCGGCGATGCTGCGCATGGTGGGATGCTTGCGCTCGCCCTTCTTGTAGGCGTTGAGGGCGGAAGCGATGTACTTCGCACCCTGGCCCGAGATCATCGGAACCTTGTGGATCTCGGGGAAGCTGGCCTGGTAGCCCGGGATGTTGTGGCAACCGATGCACATGGCGGCCTTCTTCTGGCCCGCTTCGGGACTGGCCTTGACGTCTTGCGCCTGGGCACCGGCGGTGGCGAAAGCGGCCAGGGCAATGAACGAGGAAAGCAGTTTCTTCATGGTTCTGCGAGGGCTGGAGGGCTTCGAGGTGACCGCGGATTATAGGGAACGCGGCAGGGCTTCCATGAGCCACCGCAAGGGCTGCGCCGGTGTCGTGTGGTAGACAGCGCCGCCGCGGGACCGGCTTATATACTGGTCCGTCACCCCTTCGCTACGGCTGCGTCCCATGAAATTCCAAGGCTCCGAGAACTACGTCGCCACCGACGACCTGATGCTGGCGGTCAACGCAGCCTCCACCCTCAAGCGGCCTCTGCTGATCAAGGGCGAACCGGGCACCGGCAAGACGATGCTGGCCGAGGAAGTGGCGCAGGCGCTCAACATGCCCCTGCTGCAGTGGCACATCAAGAGCACCACCAAGGCGCAGCAGGGCCTGTACGAATACGACGCGGTGAGTCGCCTGCGCGACTCGCAGCTCGGCGACGAGAAGGTCAAGGACATCCACAACTACATCGTCAAGGGCGTGCTGTGGCAGGCCTTCACCGCCGAGCAGCCGGTGGTGCTGCTGATCGACGAGATCGACAAGGCCGACATCGAATTCCCGAACGACCTGTTGCGCGAGATCGACCGCATGGAGTTCTACGTCTACGAGACGCGCGAGCTCATCAAGGCCCGGCACCGCCCGCTGGTGTTCATCACCTCGAACAACGAGAAGGAGCTGCCCGATGCCTTCCTGCGCCGCTGCTTCTTCCACTACATCAAGTTCCCCGATGCAGCCACCATGAGCCGTATCGTGGAGGTGCACTTCCCCAAGCTGCGCAAGGAACTGCTCGCCGCGGCGCTGAAGAACTTCTACGACGTGCGCAACCTGCCCGGCCTGAAGAAGAAGCCCAGCACCTCGGAGCTGCTCGACTGGCTGAAGCTGCTGGTGGCCGAAGACATTCCCCTCGAAGTGCTGCAGAGCAAGGACGAGAAGGTGTCGGTGCCGCCGCTGGTTGGCGCGCTGCTCAAGAACGAGCAGGACGTCTCGCTCTTCGAGAAGCTCGTGTTCATGCAGCGGCACAACCGCTGATCCCGTGAGCTTCGCGGCACCCGTCACGCTGAAGGGCCAGCACGCGACGCTGGAGCCTCTGGCGCTGGCCCACGAAGCCGAGGCCATCGAGGCCGCGAAGGACGGCGAGCTCTGGCAGCTCTGGTACACGAGCATCCCCACGCCGCAAGGCATGCGCGCCGAGATCGAACGCCGCCTCGCCCTTCAGGCCCAAGGTTCGATGCTCCCCTTCGCCGTGCGCGACGCCACGGGCCGGATGGTCGGCATGACCACCTACATGCACATCGACGCCGTGCACCGCCGCGTCGAGATCGGCTCCACCTGGACGGCAAAGAGCGCCCAGCGAGGCGCGCTCAACACCGAGTGCAAGCTCATGCTGCTGACGCACGCCTTCGAGCAGCTCGGCTGCATCGCGGTCGAGTTCCGAACGCATTTCTTCAACCAGCAGAGCCGCCGCGCGATCGAACGCCTGGGCGCCAAGCTAGACGGCATCCTGCGCAGCCACCAGCGCACGCCCAATGGCGCCCTGCGCGACACCTGCGTCTACAGCATCATCGCGAGCGAGTGGCCGGCAGTGAAGGCGCACCTGCGCTTCCAGCTCGACAAGCCGCGCTGAGGCGGCAAGACGGCCGTCAGAGCGGCAGGCTCAGCGACAGGCCGACCCGCTGGTCGATCCACGGCCCGTCGGGCGCGCGCCGCGCGCCCAGGTCGATCGACAGGCGGCGTGGCACCAGCCACCAGCGGCCGCCCACGCGGTGCATCTCGGTGCCCAGTTCCGAACCCGCCCACTCGGCGAACAGCACGCCCAGCTTGCTCGGCCGCCACACGCTGCTGAAGGTGGCGCGGCTGCGCTGCACGCCGGTGTGCTCCAGGCCGACGCTGGTCTGCACCGCGAGCTGCTCGTGCAGCCGCAGCAGGCCGCCCAATGCGAATGCCGCTCGTTCGGCCTTGGGGCTGCCCGCGGCTTCGCTGCCGCGCAGGCCCGACCAATCCAGGCGCATCGCCGCCAGCAAGGACGACACCCGCACACCGGTGAGCGAGGTGAACTCGGCGCTCATCACGCTCGGGCCGATGTGCGTGGGCTTGGCGCGCGGCGCCTCCACCTTCCAGCGTGCGCTTTCGGCCTTGCAGCGGCCCGACAGTCCGGCTTCGAACTGCACCGGCGACGCATCGCCGAACGGTGTGACCGGGCAGTCCGGCGTGCCGCCGGCCCAGGCCGCGCCGCAGGCGGCCAGCCCCCATACCGAAACGATTCGAACGAACGCCACTCCCATGGGGCGGATCATGCGAAATCCGGGTGACGCCGTGTTGACCCGCAGGCCGGATTTGCGTGATTGATTTGGCGGTAGCAGGCGCTCAGGAGCCCATTTCGAAACGATCGCGCCCGAGCGCCTTGGCCCGGTAGAGCGCCGCGTCCGCGCGTTTGAGCAACGCGGCGACCTCGTCCTGCGGCCCACGCCAGGCGGCCACGCCAATGCTCACGGTCAAGGGCAGCGTCTCGCCGGCCCAGGCCCAGGGCCGGCGCAGCACGGCGTCGCGCAGGCGCTCGGCGGCGTTGAGCGCCTCGGTGGCAGCGGTGCCCGGGAGCAGCGCCACGAACTCCTCGCCGCCAAAGCGGCCGATGCGGTCGACATCGCGCATCTGCGACTTCATGATCCGCGTCAGGTGGCGCAGGGCTTCGTCGCCGGCGTCGTGGCCATAGCGGTCGTTGATGCCCTTGAAGTAGTCGGCGTCGATCATGAGCACCGAAAAGGGGCGCTGGCTGCGCACCGAGCGCCGTGCTTCGTCGTGGAGCTGCTCCTCGATGGCGCGGCGGTTGAAGACGTCGGTGAGGCCATCGATGCGCGACAGACGCCGCAGCTCGGCCATGAGGCGCGTGCCCACGAGCGCCACCAGCGCGAGGTGGAACGCCAGCGCGGTGACCAGGAAGACCAGCGCCGAGCCGATGTTGAGCGAGCTGCTGGCGGCCAGCTCGGCCACCACCGTCTGCGGCGCCACCACCGCCCGCGCACCACGTGCCGCGAAGACCAGCGCTCCCAGCAGCAGCGGCACCGCAAGCCAGTAGCCAAAGCCCAGGCCCAGGTCGCGCCGGGCGTAGATGTGAACGTTCCAGGCGGCCAGGGCGCACAGCAGCGCCACCAGTCCCGAGACGGTGGCCACCCGCAGCGCGCCGTACTGCGGATCCAGGCCGACCCACGAGACGGCCGCGACGATCGCCACCAGCGGCAGGTAGGCCCACCAGGGCGCCGGCCGGCCGGTGAACTGCCGCACCCCGCGTTCCATCAGCAGGATGCCCAGCGCCACGCAGACGTTGGCGAGTGCACGCAGCGCTTCGTTGCGCGTCTGGTTCGCCGCCACGAAGCACAGCACCGAGGCCCCCGTGAGCACCGCGTAGCCGGCCCACTGAACCGCGGAGCGGCGATCGAGCGGAAACACGACCGCGCCGACCATCCACCCCAGCGCGAGCACGGCCTGCTGGCACCCCACCATCAGAAAAGCGATCTCGGTGGCGGACAGGGTGGGCATGGAGCGTGGGGGACAGCCGGCGGGCGGCGATCCTTATAGCATTGGGCGTTCCAAACCGGTAAGGTGGAATAGCCTTCCGCCCGGCCTCCCTTGCCCGAGAATGCCGCCATGCTGATCGACTTCTTCTACACCCTGCGCGCCGCCAAGCTGAAGGTCACGGTGCCCGAGTACCTGACGCTGCTCGAAGCCATCAAGGCCGGCGTGATCGACGACGACGCGGGGCCCACGGTCGACAAGTTCTACCACCTGTCTCGCGCCACGCTGGTGAAGGACGAAGCCCAGTACGACAAGTTCGACCGCGCCTTCGCCGCCTACTTCAAGGGCGTGGAGCTGCTGGCCGACTTCTCGCAGGACATCCCGCTCGACTGGCTGCGCAAGAAGCTGGAGCTCGAACTCAGCCCGGAGGAGAAAGCCGCCATCGAGAAGATGGGCTGGGACGAGCTGATGGAGACGCTGAAGAAGCGCTTCGAGGAACAGAAGGAACGCCACGAAGGCGGCAACAAGATGATCGGCACCGGCGGCACCTCTCCCTTCGGTGCCTACGGCTACAACCCTCAGGGCATCCGCATCGGGCAGGACAAGAGCCGCAACAAGAGCGCGGTGAAGGTCTGGGACCAGCGCCAGTTCAAGGACTACGACGACACCCTGGAGCTCGGCACGCGCAACATCAAGGTCGCGCTGCGCCGCCTGCGCCGCTTCGCGCGCGAGGGCAACGAGCTCGAGCTCGACCTCGACGACACCATCCACAGCACGGCGGCCAACGCCGGCATGCTCGACATCAAGATGATCCCCGAGCGGCACAACAAGGTGAAGGTGCTGCTGCTGATGGACGTGGGCGGCACGATGGACGAGCACATCCACCGCGTCGAAGAGCTCTTCTCGGCCACCAAGACCGAGTTCAAGCACCTCGAGTTCTATTACTTCCACAACTGCGTCTACGACTTCATGTGGAAGAACAACCGCCGCCGCTACAGCGAGAAGTTCTCCACCTGGGACGTGATCCGCAAGTACAACAAGGACTACAAGCTGATCTTCGTGGGCGACGCGACCATGAGCCCCTACGAGATCCTGCAGCCCGGCGGCAGCGTCGAATACAACAACGAGGAACCGGGCGCCGAGTGGCTGCAGCGGCTCACCAACGCCTTTCCGAAGTTCGTCTGGATCAACCCCGAGCCCCAGGGCGTGTGGAGCTATCGCCAGAGCATCTCGGTCATCCAGCAGCTCATGAACAACCGCATGTTCCCCCTGACGCTTCAGGGCCTCGAAGGGGCCATGCGACTGCTGAGCAAGTGACCCCCCTGCGCCCATGACCCGTCGTTCCGTGGCCCGGCAGGGCCTGAGCCTGCTGGCCACGGCCTGCGCGGCGTGCCTGTGGGGCTGCGCGAGCCTGAACCCGGACACTCCCCCTCCACCCCCCGAAAACACGCCCCAGGCGCAGGCCGCGGAGCCCGCTCCGGCATCAGCCTCCGCCCCGGCCACGCCGGGCCCGGCCACCGTGGCCTACCGTGTCGAGGTGCAGGCGCCGCCCAACCTGCGCCAGCTCCTGCTGACCTACCTCGATCTCGTGCGCTTCCAGAACGCGCCACAGGCCGAGGGCATCACCAACGCCGAACTGATCCGCCTGACCGCTGCCTCGCCCTCGCAGGCCCGCAGCCTGCTGGAGACCGAGGGCTACTTCAACGCCCAGATCGGCGTGACCCGCATCGACCCGCCCGACGAGACGCCGCTCATCACGCTCAACGTCGCTCCCGGCCCGCGCACGCTGATCGGCCAGTGGGAGCTCACCGTCACCGGCGAGCTGAAGACACGCATCGACGCGGGCGACGCCGACGCGCTCGACCTCATCGAACGGCTGCGCAAGCGCTGGCCGCTCGCCGAAGGCCAACCCTTCAGCCAGTCGGCCTGGAACAGCGCGAAGAACGGCACGCTTGCGCAGTTGCGCGCCGAAGGCTACCCGGCGGCCAAGGCC
>DASWSY010000369.1:0-19255 GCA_036402415.1 Rhizobacter sp.
TGCCCTCGCGCTCGACCCCGAGCCGGTTGAAGGGCTCGAAGAGGTGGGCCATCTGCTGCCGCGTCATGCCGCGCCCGGTGTCGGCCACCGTGAGGACCACCGCTTCGGGCGTGGCCTCGGTGCTCACGTGCACACGTCCGCCGGGCCGGTTGTACTTCACCGCATTGCTCAGCAGGTTGATCACCACCTGGCGCGTGCGGATGCGGTCGGCCTGCACCACCGCGCCGGTGTCGTCGACCTCGATCGTCACGCCCGCCTCGCGCGCCGCCGGCTCGAGCAGCGTGTGCGCTTCCTTGAGCACGCCGGCCAGGGGCACGGGGCGCAGGTCGAGGCGCACCTCGCCGCTTTCCAGGCTGGAGAGGTCGAGCACGTCGTTGATGAGCGAGAGCAGGTGCTCGCCGGCCGACTGGATGTGGCGCAGCTTGGCGAGCGACTCGCCGCCGGCGAGCGCCGGGTCGAGCCGCAGGAGCTGCGCGAAGCCGAGCACGGCGTTGAGCGGCGTGCGCAGCTCGTGGCTCATGCGCGCGAGGAACTCCGACTTGGCCTGGCTCTCGCGCTGGGCCACGAGCTTTTCCTGGCGCTCGGTCACGTCGATGGCGATGCCGAATTGCACCGAGGCGCCGTCGCGCATCTCGTGGCGTGCGCGGCTCACCAGCCAGCGCACCGCGCCGTCGGGCCGCACGATGCGGTATTCGTGTTCCACCGTCACGTCCTGGGTGGCGCGCAACTCGGCGTGGGCGCTGCGCATGCGCTCGCGGTCGTCGGGGTGCACCACTTCGTTCAGCCACTCGCTGCGCCGCGGCACGCCGAGCGCAGGCGGCCGGCCGATCATCTCGAACATCTGCGCGTTCCACTCGCCGCGCTCGCGGCCGGGCTCGCGGCTCCAGATGCCCAGTCCGGCGGCCGACGCAGCCACCTCGAGCCGGCGTGCCAGCTCCTGTGCGCGGCGGGTTTCGGCCACCTGCTCGGTGACGTCGAGCGCCACGCCCACGAACTCGATCGGCTCGCCATCGCCGTTGCGGCGCACCACGCGGCGCGTGAGCACGTAGCGGTAGCTGCCGTCGGGGCGGCGGTAGCGCGCCTCCATGTCGACCGGGCGGTCGGTGGTGAGCGACTCGGCGGCCGTGGCCACCACGCGCGGAATGTCGTCGGGATGGATCAGCGCACGCACCTCTTCGAGCGCCAGCCCCTCGGGGCGCGGCACGATGCCGATCACCTCGAAGGCCTTGTCGTTGTAGTAGATGCGCTGCTTCTTGAGGTCGTGCCGCCAGATGGCGATGTTGCCCAGTTCGACGGCCAGCTTGAGCTGTTCGCTCGTGGTGTTGAACGATTCGGCGAGCTCGTACACCTCGGTGTCGTCGACCATCGCGCCGGCGATCATGCTGGGCACGCCGTCGGGGCCGGCCTTCACCTCCCACTGCGCGTGCACGTGCCGCCACTGTCCGCTGGGCGACCAGATGCGGTAGCGCTTGGCGTACTTGCCCGGCGTGCGCGCGGACGCGCGGTAGTCCAGGCCCGGCCGGTCGTCGGGGTGGATGCGCGCCACGAAGGTCTTGAAGTCGGGTGCGCCCTGTGCCGGGTCGAAGTTCCACATGCGGAACATGTTCTCGTCCCAGTGGCCCTGGCCCATGGGCAGCTCGCGCTCGTAGAGGCCGAGGCGGCCGAACTCCTGCGCACGTGCCAGGCGCTCGGCGACGCGCGCGGTCTCGGCATGCGCCTTCGTGAGCTCGGTGGTGTCGCGCAGGGTGCAGAGCCAGTGGGCGTCCTGCACGCGCTCTTCGTCGCGCAGCGGGCGCAGGACGAGGTCGGCGCTGCGGGGCGCGCCTGCGGCGTCGTGCCAGGTCAGGCCGTGCACCTGCAGGGCGGCCTGGGCGCCCAGCGCGTCGGCCACGCGCCGGGCCGGCGCGGTGTCGCGCAGGCCGAGCGCCTGCCCCAGCGTTTCGGGCGCGTCACCGTCGCCGTGCGTGCCCACGGCGCTCAGCAGGGCGGCGTTGGCCCACACCACGGTGCCTTGCCGGTCGAGCAGCGCGAGCATCTCGCTGCTGGACTCCAGCAAGGCTGACCACGCGCTGGTTGGCAGAGACAGCGGCAACGGGCAGCGAATCGCCATGCGCGAGATGTAAGAAAGAAGTTACAAGGCAGTCTAGCCAAGACCTGCCCACCTTTCCCCCTGGAATGCCCGCGCTTGCGCGCCTTCGTTCACGAAGCGGCGCGATGCGTGAGCGGGGTCAGCCCCTGCGGGCTGCCTCGATGGTGGCGATGTCGATCTTGCGCATCGTCATCATGGCGTCGAAGGCCCGCTTGGCGGCGGCCGGGTCTGGGTCGGCGATGGCATCGGTGAGTGCGCGCGGCGTGATCTGCCACGACAGGCCCCACTTGTCCTTGCACCAGCCGCACTGGCTCTCCTGCCCGCCGTTGCCGACGATCGCGTTCCACAGGCGGTCGGTCTCGGCCTGGTCGTCGGTCGCCACCTGAAACGAGAAGGCCTCGCTCTGCTTGAAGGCGGGCCCGCCGTTCAGGCCGATGCAGGGAATGCCCATCACGGTGAAGTCGACAGTGAGCACGTCGCCCTGCTGGCCGTCGGGGTAGTCGCCGGGGGCACGGTAGACGGTGCCCACGCGGCTGTCGGGAAAGATCTCGGCATAGAACCGCGCAGCCTCCAGGGCATCGCGGTCGTACCAGAGGCAGATCCGGTTCTTGCTCACCATGCGTGTCTCCTGTGCTGTCGCGGGCCACCGATTCTCGGTCCGCGACAGGAGACGCACTCGGGCGCAGGGGCATGCCGCGCGTGGCGGCAGGGATCGGTCAGGGGAACAGCGAGCCGTTCGTCACCGGGAAGGCGGTGGTGTCGTTGCGCACCCAGTTGGCGGTGTTGGCGATCGAGGCGCGCAGCGCCGCCGGATCGGCGATGGAGAGCGTGCCGCCGTAGCGCACGTTGTCTTCCGGCGTGAACGCGATGAATGCGCCGGCGCCGTTCAGCGCGGCCTGCAGCGTGGCGTCGAGCGGGCCGGCGGTGCCGAGGTTGATTGCCGCGAGGTAGCGCTCGACCACCAGCGCCGGGGCGGGCGTGGTGACGATGCTGCCCTGGAAGGCGAAGACGGTTTCGCTGGAGGTGCTGATGCCGCCGCCCGAGCCGACGATGTTGCCGCGGTCGGCGGTGGGCGTGGCCGCATCGGTGAGCACCGTGACGACGGTGCCGGCGGCGTAGGCCTGGTCGGCGGTCCACATGAACGCCGCTTCGTTGGTGGCGCCGAGGCTGTCGCGGTCGCTGAAGCCGATCTGCGTGCCGGGGGCGATGTCGCGCATCAGGATGAAGGCGAAGGCATCGGGCGAGTCGCCGTTCACCGCGATGAAGAGCAGGTCGCCGGCGGCGAGCGTGGTGGGCGGCGTGCTGCCGGCGGTGACGAAGTTGAGCGTCGTGGTGTCGGCGATGCCGGCGAAGGCGTTGCCGGCGATGTCGGTCACGGCGTTGGCCGAGACGAGCAGGTGGTAGCCCGCGCCGGCGCGCAGGTCGGCGGCCGGGTTGATCGTGACCACGTTGCCGTTGATCGTCACCTGCGTGCTGTCATTGGCGGCGATGCTGCGCACGTCGTCCGAGCCGTTGCTCAGGGTGAACGTGCCGGTGCCGGCGGCCACGTTCTCGTTGAAGCTCAGCACGAGGTTGTCGCCCAGCGCGATGGCCGTGGCGTTGTCGACCGGCGTGCTGGCGGCAAGCAGCGGTGCAGTGGTGTCGGGCACCGAGGTGAAGGCGAGCGTCGTCGCGTTGCCTACCGCCTGCGTGGCCACGTTGCCGGGGCCGCGGAACACGCCGCTGGCGTACTGGATGCTGTAGGTGGTGCCGGGCACGAGGTCGGCCACCGGGTCGATCTTCACGGTGCGGCCGGAGATGCGGACCTGCGTGGTGTCGGTCACGGCGATGCTGCGGGTGTCGCCGCCGCTGCCGACGAGCGTGATGTCGCCGCTGCCGGCGGTCACGTCGGCGCTGAAGCTGAGGTACAGGTGGCTGCCCAGACCGACCGCGGCGGCCGAGCGCGTGGGGGTGTAGACCCAGAGCTGGGGAAAGTCCTGCGAGCCGCCGCCGGCCTCGTTGGTCACGTACAGGTTGAGCTCGCGGTCGAAGGTCACGCCTTCGTGCTGGGCCGACTGCGCGAGGTCGAGCGTGCCGTGCACGTGGCCGCTGCGGTCCACCTTCAGGAGCCGGCCGGTGTCGTTGCTGAGCACGACGAGGTGGCTGCGGTCGGCGGCGGTGGCGGGCAGCGTGGCCGAGAGGGCGTGCACGTCGCCGAAGTCGGCCACGTCGAGGAGCCCGGGGTCGAAGAGGTTGGTGGGCTCGGTGGTCGGCGAGCCGTTGCTGGCGGTGCCGGCGTTGAAGTCGATCGTGGTCTGGAAGATCGCCTTGGGCGTGAGTTCCTTGACGAAGACGAAACCACCCGAGAGCGGGTCGACGCTCACGCCTTCCAGGCCCACGTTGCCCACCGTGGGGCCGAGCTTGACCGTGCGCACGGTGGCGGCGTCGAGCGTGGTGCCGCCCTGGTAGGTGAAGCGGTTGGCGGTGCGCACGCGTTCGTCGGCCACCACGAACTCGCCGCCGCCGAGGGCGGTGATGCCCTCGGGGTCGCCGAAGAGCCCGGCGGGCAGCGCCATGGTGTCGATCACCGCGCCGGTCTTGGAGATCTGCGTGATGTAGGTGCCTTCGTCGCCGACGATGAAGAGGCTGTCGGTCGCTTCGTTGTAGGTGACGGCCGAGACCTCTGCGGCGATCTGCGTGGCGCCCGAGGTGGCGGGAAGGGTGTAGCGGCCGCTCAGCGCGTAGTTGGCGAGGTCGAGGCTTTCGTCCGGTGCCGTGAAGCCGAGCGTGGGCGCCGCAAGCGGGGCCGGAGCGGCCGGGTCGTCGTCGCCACCACCGCAGGCCACGAGCGACAGGGTGACGGACAGGGCAAGGGCGGCGTGAAGGAAGCGGGGCTTGGCGGTGTGGGGCGTGGGTCGCACGTGAAGGCCTTGGCGGTCAAAACCGCTCAAGTTACCCGTGCGTGGTGAAACTCTCGTGACAGGGGCGGGCGGCCCTCAAGGCTTCCCGAGGTAGGGCTTCAGGGTGTCGCCGAGCCAGTCCATGAAGACCTGCACGCGTTGCGGCAGGTTGCGCCGGTTGGCGTAGAGCAGCGCCACCGGCAGCGACGGCGCGCGGTGCTTCGGCAGCAGCTCCACCAGCAGGCCGCGCTCGAGGAGCCGCGCCACCCCGGTGGCCGGTGCCTGGATGATGCCGAGCCCCGCGACACACGCGGCCTGGTAGGCCTCGGTGCTGTTGACAGTGAGCACGCCTTCCATCGCGATCGTGCGGGTCTGCCCGTCTTCCACGTACTCGAAGCCGGTGGGCCGCGCGCCGAGCGTGGGCACGTAGTGCAGCAGCCTGTGCTTGGCCAGGTCGGCGAGCCGGCGCGGCGTGCCGTGTTGCGCCAGGTAGGCCGGGCTCGCGCAATTGGCCTGGCGCAGCTCGCCCAGGGGCCGCGCGACCAGGCCGGAGTCGTGCAGCGGGCCCACGCGCAGCACGCAATCGAAGCCTTCGCGCACCACGTCCACGCGGCGGTCGGTGCTCGAGAGCTCCACCTCCAGCAACGGGTGCTGCGACAGAAATTCCGGCAGGCGCGGCAGCACGTGGTCGCGCGCGACCAGCGCGGGCATGTCCACGCGCAGCCGGCCGCGCAGCGACTGCGTGCCGCGCTGGAACATCGCCTGCAGCTCGTCGGCATCCGACAGCAGCTCCTTGCTGCGCTCGTAGAAGGCCTGGCCGTCCTGCGTCATCTGCACGCGGCGCGTGGTGCGGTGGAGCAGGCGCGTGCCGAGCTGGCCTTCGAGCTGCTGCACGGCGGTGGAGACGCGGGCCTTCGGCAGGCCGAGCGTGTCGGCCGCGGCGGTGAAGCTGCTCTGCTCGGCCACGCGCACGTAGATCTGCAGCAGGTCGAGCCTCAGCGAGGTGAGCCACGACGAAGAGAGCGGGGAGATTGTTCTTTTCATGTGAACAAAGAGATCAGTTGGCGCGTGTTTATCTGCCTTGATTCGACCAATAAAGTGCCCTCACCGCAACCACCCACGAGGACCATTCCATGAGCACCACCCCCATCGCCCTCATCACCGGCGGCAGCCGCGGCCTGGGCAAGGCCACCGCCCTTGCGCTGGCCGCACAGGGCAGCGACCTGCTCCTCACCTACCGGGGCAATGCCGCCGAGGCCGCGGCCGTCGTGCAGCAGGCCGAGGCCCTGGGCCGGCGCGCGCTGGCCTTGCAGCTCGACGTGGCCGACACGCGCGGCTTCCCCGACTTCGCCGCGCAGGTGCGCCGTGCCCTCGCGCAGCACTGGCAGCGCGAGCACTTCGACCATCTCGTCAACAACGCCGGCGTCGGTGTGTACGGCAGCGTGGCCGACACCCGGGAATCGCAGTTCGATGAACTCGTCAACGTGCACTTCAAGGGCGTGTTCTTCCTCACGCAGGCACTGCTGCCGCTCATCGCCGATGGCGGGCGCATCGTTAATGTCTCCAGCGGCCTCGCGCGCTTCTCGCTGCCGGGTTATGCCGCCTATGCCTCGATGAAGGGTGCGGTGGAGGTGTTGTCGCGCTACCTGGCGCTCGAGCTCGGGCCACGCCGCATCAGCGTCAACGTGGTCGCGCCGGGCGCGATCGAGACCGACTTCGGCGGTGGCCACGTGCGCGACGACGCGCAGCTCAATGCGCTCATCGCCGGCCAGACCGCGCTCGGCCGGGTGGGCCTGCCCGACGACGTGGGCGGCGCGGTCGCCGCGCTGCTCTCGCCGGGCAACCGCTGGGTGAACGGGCAACGCATCGAGGTGTCGGGCGGCATTCATCTCTGAGCCGCCGGCGTGGGCGCAAAGGCCCCGCCTCGCGTGCCGGGGCGGGCCCCTCGATAAGATGGATCTTTCAGAGGAGAACGCCGATGAAGTCTCGCGCCGCCGTCGCATTCGCCGCAGGCCAGCCCCTGCAAGTCGTCGAGATCGACGTCGCGCCGCCGAAGGCCGGCGAGGTGCTGGTGAAGATCACGCACACCGGCGTGTGCCACACCGATGCGTTCACGCTCTCGGGCGACGACCCCGAGGGCCTCTTTCCGGTGGTGCTGGGCCATGAAGGCGCGGGCATCGTGGTCGAGGTGGGCGAGGGCGTGACGAGCGTCGTGCCCGGCGACCACGTGATCCCGCTCTACACCGCCGAGTGCGGCCAGTGCCTCTTCTGCAAGAGCGGCAAGACCAACCTGTGCGTCGCGGTGCGGGCCACGCAGGGCAAGGGCGTGATGCCCGACGGCACGTCGCGCTTCTCCTACCAGGGCCAGCCGCTCTACCACTACATGGGCTGCTCGACATTCAGCGAGTACACGGTGGTAGCCGAGGTGTCGCTGGCCAAGGTCAACCCGAAGGCCGACCCCGAGCAGGTGTGCCTGCTGGGCTGCGGCGTGACCACCGGCCTCGGCGCGGTGAAGAACACCGCCAAGGTGCAGGCGGGCGACTCGGTCGCCGTGTTCGGCCTGGGCGGCATCGGCCTCGCGGTGGTGCAGGGCGCGAAGATGGCCGGGGCCGGCCGCATCATCGCCATCGACACCAACCCCTCGAAGTTCGACCTCGCCAGGACCTTCGGCGCCACCGACTGCGTGAACCCGAAGGAATTCGACAAGCCCATCCAGCAGGTGATCGTGGAGATGACGGGCTGGGGCGTGGACCATTCCTTCGAGTGCATCGGCAACGTCAACGTGATGCGCGCCGCGCTCGAGTGCGCGCACCGCGGCTGGGGGCAGTCGGTCATCATCGGCGTGGCCGGGGCCGGGCAGGAGATCTCCACGCGCCCGTTCCAGCTCGTGACCGGCCGGCGCTGGCTCGGCACCGCCTTCGGTGGCGTGAAGGGCCGCAGCCAGTTGCCGGGCATGGTGGAAGATGCGATGGCCGGGCGCATCCAGCTCGCGCCCTTCGTCACGCACACCATGCCGCTTGGCGGCATCAACGAGGCCTTCGAGCTCATGCACGAGGGCAAGTCGATCCGTTCGGTGGTGCATTTCTGAGGTGCCCCGGGCCATGGAGCGCATCGAACACCACGCGAGCTTCGACGGGCGGCAGGAGGTGTGGAAACACAGCTCGCAGGTGCTCGGCTGCGAGATGAAGTTCGGCGTCTACCTGCCGCCGGCGGCGTTGCGCGGCGAACCCTGTGCGGTGCTGTACTGGCTCTCGGGCCTGACCTGCACCGAGCAGAACTTCATCACCAAGGCCGGCGCGCAGGGGCATGCGGCGCAGCAGGGCCTCATCGTCGTCGCCCCCGACACCAGCCCACGCGGCGACACCATCGCCGACGACCCGGCCTACGACCTGGGGCAGGGCGCCGGCTTCTACCTCAACGCCACGCAGACGCCCTGGGCCGCACACTACCGCATGCAGGACTACGTGGCCGAGGAACTGCCGGCGCTGGTGGAGCGGCACTTCCCGGCGACGCCGGCGCGCGGCATCTTCGGCCACTCGATGGGCGGGCACGGTGCGCTCGTCACCGCGCTGCGCCATCCGGGGCGCTACAAGAGCGTGTCGGCGTTCTCGCCCATCGTCGCGCCCTCGCAGGTGCCTTGGGGCGAGAAGGCCTTCACCGCCTACCTCGGCCCCGACCGCGAGGCCTGGAAGGCCTGGGACGCGGTGGAACTCGTGAAGACGGCGCCCGAGCGCCTGCCGCTGCTGGTCGACCAGGGCGAGGCCGATGAATTCCTGGCCTCACAACTGCGGCCCGAGCTGCTGCAGGCCGCCTGCGCCGACGCCGGCCATCCGCTCACGCTGCGCCTGCGGCCGGGGCACGACCACAGCTACTACTTCATCGCGAGCTACATCGGCGAGCACATCGCGCACCACGCCCGGCAGATCAACGGGGCCTGACGGGCGCACGGCCTGCGTAAGGCCGAGGCCGCGCACACGACCACAGCACATCAGGAGCGCTGGCGAGACGCCACGCTGCGACCTAAGCTGACCTCTGCGTGAACCGAATGAAAGGAGCGGCCATGCTGTCCGACTCGCCTGTGACCACCATGCTTCCGGTCAAGGACATGGCCCGCGCGCGTGCCTTCTACGAAGGCTGCCTCGGCTTGACCCCCGGGGGCCTGAAGCCCGACGGCAAGTTCGTCTACACGGTGGCCGGCAGCACGCTGGCGCTGTTCCCGAAGCCCGAGGGCACCAAGGCCGACCACACCGCGATCAGCTTTCGCGTCCCGGACATCGCCGCCAGCATCGAGCGGCTGAAACGCGCGGGCGTCGTCTTCGAGGACTACGACTTCCCGGGCCTGAAGACGGTGAACCATGTCTGCGTGCTCGGCGCCGAAAAGGCCGCCTGGTTCAAGGACCCCGAGGGCAACTACCTGTGCATTCACGAGGACCTGCTCTGAGCCGTACCCCCGCAAGCAAAAAGGCCCGCCACGTTGCCGGGGCGGGCCAAAAAGGTCGAGGAGACCTCTTGTTCAATCGTTGCGGTGCGTCAGCGCATCAGAAGCTGTGGCGCACGCCGAGCGCGAACTCGGTGACGTCGCGCTCGTCGGCGTTCGTCAGGCCCGCCGGCAGGGCGGAGGCCCAGCGGTTGGCGTAGGTCGTGCCTTCGTTCTTGAAGTGCGTGAGCGAGGTGTAGATCGCCGTGCGGCGCGACAGGTCGTACTGGTAGCCCGCGCCGAGCGCCTGCGTCTTGCCGGCGTTGACGTTCTCGGCCTTGTTCTCGACGAACTGCGCCTTCACCAGGTGCGGGCCGACGCGGTAGTCGCCGCCGATCCAGTAGCCCTGGCCATCGGCGTCGGTGCCGCTGCGGTCGTCGACCGACACGTAGCCGCCGGTCACGCGGGCCGCGCCGAAGGAGTAGGCCGCGGCACCCGAGATGCTGCGCACGCTGAAGCCGGTGGCGTTGACCTTGTCGTCGACGAACGAGAGCATCGCGTCGAGCGGGCCGCCGGTGTAGCGCACCCAGGCGTCGGCCACGCGCGTGCCGGTGGTGCTGCCGGTGGCTTCGCCGAAGCCCCACAGCGCACCGACCTTCACGCCGCCGAACGAGGCGCTTTCCAGGCGCGCCGAGTTGTTGACGCGCGCCGGGCCGCCGTTGGCCGTGGCCGAGTTGGCGCTGCCGCGCACCGGCTCGTAGCCGCCGAAGCCGCCGATCACGGCAGTGCTCGGGCCGTAGACGCCGTTCGAGAACTCGCTGAAGTCACCGGTCAGCGCATAGAGGCTGCCGTATTGGCGACCGAGCGTGAGCTGGCCGACGCCGGCCGAGCTCAGGCCGACGAAGGCCTGGCGGCCCCAGAACGCGCCCTGGCCGTTGGTGCCGTCGTCGAGGTTGATGCCGCTCTCGATGTTGAAGAGCGCGCGCAGCCCGCCGCCCAGGTCCTCGTTGCCGCGGAAGCCGATGCGCGAGCCGGCGAGGCCGCCGCTTTGCAGGCGGGTCAGGCGGCTGGCACCGTCGGCGAACTGCACGAAGGAATCGGCCACGCCGTAGATGGTGACCGTGCTGGGGGGCGCGGCCGGGGCGGTGGTCTGGGCCGAAGCGGCGGCGCTGGCCGCAAGCGCGATGGTGGTGAGCGCGAAGTGTTGGAATTTGGATCGCATGCGAAAACTTCTCCAATCAGTGGGCAGACCCCCTCGCCAGGCGGGCGCGTGCACACGGCCGGCGGGCTTGATCGGCCCCGGCCCGTCACGCGGCAGTCGCCAACCGGCGGCTGCGTCTTGGGCGGCATGCTAGGGAGATCCCTGAGGCTGACCAAGCTGCTGCAGCGCAACAGGTCATCTCAGTTTTCGCAAGAATCCCGGCGTTGAGTTTTGGATCGTTGCCCCAAGTGCAGGGCTCAGGCGCGCAGCCTGTACCGCCCTTCGTCCGATGCGACGACGCGGCCGCCGGCGACGAGTTCGTCGAGGTGCTGCGTGATCGTCCAGCGCTCGATCGCGCGCGTGGACTCGGTGCCGTAGCCGGCCGGGTAGAGCAGCCCATCGGCCGCCAGCGCCTCCACGCTCTGCGACCCGGCGCGCAGGCGATCGAGCAGCACTGCCTCGCGGTCGTCGAGGCGTGCGGTGTAGGCGCGCAGCGCGTCTTCGAATGCCGCGCGCTCGGTGTACACGCCCTTGTGGTGCGAGGTGATCCACACCTTCGCGTCCAGCGCAGGCAGGCGCGCGAGCGAACGGCGGAAGTCGCCGAGGTTCGAGGTCGCGTCGCCGTAGTAGGGCCCGAAGGTCGAGAGGTCGATGTCGCCGATGAAGGCGATGCCGTGCGGCTCGACCACCAGCGCGCAGTGGCCGGCCGTGTGGCCCGGCAGGTGCACCGCACGCACGTGGATGCCGGCGCCGAGGTCCCACTCGGCGCCGTCGGCATAGGCTTGCGCATCGGGCCGCGGCGCATAGCTGAACTCGGCCTCGAGCTTGGGGCGGAAGGCGTCGAGCGCGGCATCCGGGTAGCCGAAGTGGCGGCGCAGCCCGTCCCAGCTGCGCGCGGCCTCGACGTCGCGCTCGTGCACATGCAGGGGCTTGCCGCGCAGCCGGTGCAGGCCGCACATGTGGTCTTCGTGCACGTGGCCGAGGATGGCCATGTCGACCGCGTCGTCGAAGACCGCGGCGCCCAGGCGGTTGGCCACCTTCGGCGTGTCGAAGGCCACGACGGTGTCGCCGCCGTGCACGATCACCTGGTTGCCATCGGGGTACTTGCCGGACTTCTCGCCGAAATAGACGGTCACGGGGCCGAAGCGGGCGCTGGGGGTCTCGGGGTGCATCTGGGCATGGTAAGAGCGCGGCCATTCCGGCGCTGTCCGCCAGGCGATACGCTCCTGACATGCAGAACTTTTCTTCCGATGGCGCGCACGTGGCGGCGCTGTACCTCTATCCCGTCAAGGGTTGCGGGGCGGTGCGCGTGCCGGAGCTGCGCATCGACCGCTGGGGCGGCGCCGAGGGAGACCGCCGCTGGGCAGTCGTCAACGCCGAGGGCGAGGTGACGTGGCAAGGCGCCTTTCCGCGGCTCGCGCTGGTGCAGCCTCGGGTGGTCAACGGTGCACTGCAGCTCGATGCGCCCGGCCACGGCCGCTTTGTCGTTGACGAGGGCCAGCTCCAGCCTTGCACCTTTCAGATCTGGAATGAGCCCGCAGCGAAGCTCGACCGGTTCGACGGCCACGATGCGGGCGACGCGGCCGCCGCCTGGCTCTCGGCGGTGGTGGGCGCGCCGCAGCGCCTGGTGCGCATGGGCGACGAGGCGGTGGGGCGCGGCCCAGCGAACCGGCTGCACATCGTGAGCCGTGCTTCGTGTGATGAAGCGCAGGCCCAGGTGCAGCGCGCAGGCGGCGAGGCAGCAGAGCTGCTGCGCTACCGGCCCAACATCGTGCTCGACGGGCCGGTGTCGGGCCTTCAACCGTTTGCGGAAGACTTCCTCCTCTCCATGCACTGGCACGACGAGGCCTCGGGCGACGGCGCGCTGGAGGTGGGCCGCCGTTGCGTGCGCTGCGTCGTGCCCAACGTGAGCCCGTCGAGCGGCGAGACCGACGAGCGTGTGCTCGCCGCGCTGGCGCAGCTCTCGGCGCAGCGCTTCCCGGGCGAGCCGGTGTGCTTCGGCGTGTATGGCCAGGCCAGGCGCGGCGCGCGCTTGCGCGAGGGCCAGGCGGTCTCGCTCGCCTTCAGCTTCTGAACCGCCTGCCGATCGCGCTGAAGGGTTGGCACCGCCAGTACGATGGCCGGCTCGACACGCTTTGGAGCCGAGATGCCCACGTCCAGGAAACAGCCGCCGCTGCTGTCGGGTGGCAACCCGCAGATCGCCAAGGGTGACGGCGATGCGCCGGTGCAGGCCTACATCGAGGCCATGCCCGGCTGGAAGCGCGACATCGGCCGCCAGCTCGATGCGCTGATCGAGCGCACGGTGCCTGGCGTGCGCAAGGCGGTGAAGTGGAACTCGCCGTTCTACGGCGTCGAAGGCCAGGGCTGGTTCGTGAGCTACCACTGCTTCACGAAGTACGTGAAGGTGACGTTCTTCCGCGGCACCTCGCTCGAGCCCATGCCGCCGGGCGAATCGAAGACCGCGGAAACACGCTATCTCGACATTCGCGAAGACGGCATCCCCGACGAGCAACAGCTCGCGTCGTGGATCGAACAGGCTGCTGCCATCCCCGGCTGGGACGGCGGCTCCCCCAAGAACGGCGGAGTGGCAATGTGACGCCGCAGGATCCGCAACTGCTGCGCCGCCTGCTGCGCGCGAAAGACCGCATGGACGCGGCCTCGCACGAAGCCTGGCCGGTGGAGCGGCTGGCCGAGGTGAGCGGTGTCTCCGCGGCCCACTTCGCGCGCCAGTTCAAGCAGGCCTTCGGCGTGCCGCCGCACCGCTACCTGCTCACGCGACGCATCGAGCGTGCCACCGCGCTGCTGCGCGACACCGACCAGCCCATCATCGACATCGCCTTCCAGACCGGCTGGGAAAGCCTGGGCACCTTCGGCCGCACCTTCCGCGACATCACCGGCGAGAGCCCGAGCCTCGTGCGTGAGCGTGCCCGGGCCGAGGCGCACGACTTGAGCCAGGTGCCGCACTGCGTGGTGAGCGCCGCACAGCGGCCGCACCTCACGACAGCAGTTTCGGAGAAGCGCCGCCGCGAGGCCGACCCTATAACGGGAACCCTCAACGACAAGGAGCTTCCATGACCCAAGTCCAGGTGGTCGGTTTGTATGTGCATGACCAAGACGAGGCGCTCGCGTTCTACGTCGACAAGCTCGGCTTCAAGGTGCACACCGACGTGCGCAACGGCCCCTACCGCTGGCTGACGGTGCAGCACCCCGACCAGCCGGCGTTCCAGCTCGGCCTCTTCGTGCCCGGCCCGCCGGTGCATGACGAGGCCACCGCGCGAACCTTGCGCGAGGTGGTGGCCAAGGGCGCGATGCCGCCGCTGGTGCTGGAGGTCGACAACTGCCGCGCGATGGTCGACCGCCTGCTGGGCCAGGGCGTGGAGTTCACGCAGGAGCCGATCGAGCGCTTCGGCACGGTCGACGCAGGGTTTCGCGACCCGTCCGGCAACGGCTGGAAGATGATCCAGTCGCGCCGTTGAGGGCGACATGTGTTTTCCGGGTCTACATGGAGATGCAGGCATGGCCACCGTGAAGAAGAGCGCAGCGGCGATGAGCCACGATGACGCCGCGCACCACATCGACCGGCGCATCGCCGAGCTGGGCGGCTGGCGCGGCGAGACGCTGTCGCAGATCCGCGCGCTGATCAAGGAGGCGGTGCCCGACGTCGTGGAAGAGTGGAAGTGGAACAACCCGGTGTGGTCGTCCAACGGCATCCTCTGCACCGGCGAGAGCTACAAGGCCGCGGTGAAGACCACCTTCGCGAAAGGCGCCTCGGTGCCCGACCCGGCCGGGCTCTTCAATTCCAGCCTCGACGGCAACGTGCGCCGCGCGATCGACTTCCGCGAGGGCGACACGCTCGACAAGAAGGCGCTGAAGGCGCTCTTCAAGGCGGCGGCCGAAGTCAACAAGGCCGCGGCGAAGAAGTAGCTCAGGCCATCCGGCCCTTCTGGCTGAAGAGCGGCGAGCTCGCGCTGGCCATTGCGAGCTCGGCAGCGGCGTCCATCAGCGTGCGGCCGAGCTGCTCCATGCGTACTGGCGTGAGCCGCAAGAGCGGCCCGGCGATCGTGATCACGCCGATGGCTTCCTGCCCACGCCGGCGCACCGGCGCGGCCATCGCCGTCATGCCCGGGGCGTACATCTCGATGATGGTGCTGAAGCCGCGCTTGCGGTCGTCGTCGAGCAGCTTCCACAGCGCCTTGAAGGTGGTCGGTGCCTTGGGACCGAACTCCTTGGGCGAGCCGAAGCCCTGCAGCGACACGAGCTGCGCGGCGCGCTCCTCGCTCAGCGTCATCAGCCACGCATGGCCGCCGGCGCTGCAGGACAGGCGCACGTCGATGCCCATGTCGGGGTCGTAGCGCAGGCCGGTGCGCGCGCCCTGCGCCTTGGCGACGAAGGTGAGGCGGTCGCCATCGACCAGCGCGAGCCGCACGAGCTCACCGCTCGCCTCGGCGAGCCGGTCGATGATGGGCTGCGCGATGTCGACCACGCCCGAGCCGCCGAGAAAGCTCAGGCCCATGGCGGGCAGCTTGGTGGTGAGCGCGTAGTCGCCGCGGCTGCTCACCTGCCGCACGTAGCCGCAGCGGACCATGTCGGTCAGCAGTCGATGGCACGCACTGCGCGGCAGGGCGAGTTCATCCGCGATGGCGGCGAGTGCCAGGCCTTCGGGCTGCTGCGCCAGCAGCTCGAGGATGCGAAACGCCCGCTCCAGCGTGCCGGCGGGTGGGGCGGTGGGCTCGGTGCTTCTCATGATCCGGAACGAAATTCCAGCGTGGAATGGTGTTCAGCCTGGGCCTCCATCATGCCGCGCATCGCCCCGACGAGGGCTGCATCGACAGGAGACTCCACCCGTGAAACGCCTCATCACCTTCGCCGCCCTCGCGCTGGCCGTTGCCGGTGCGTCAGCGCAAGACATCCAGGACCGCACCTTCAAGTTCGGCCACCTCAACAACCCCGACCACCCGGTGAGCCTGGGCACCAAGCGCTTTGCCGAGCTCGTGTCGGCCAAGAGCGGCGGCAAGCTCAAGGTGCAGGAGTTCCCGTCGTCGCAGCTCGGCAACGAGCTGCAGCAACAGTCGGCGCTGCAAGGCGGCGTGCAGGAGATGTCGGCCCCGGCGACCACCTCGCTCGCCGGCATCGTGAAGGAGTTCGGGCTCATCGACTTCCCCTTCGCCGTGGGCAGCTACGCGCAGGCCGATGCGCTGCTCGACGGGCCGTTCGGCCAGGCGCTGCTGGCCAGGCTGCCGGAGAAGGGTCTCGTGAGCCTGGGCTATTGGGACCTGGGCTTCCGCAACGTGACCAACAGCAGGCGGCCGATCCAGAAAGCCGAAGACCTCGACGGCCTGAAGCTGCGCGTGATCCCCAACCCGGTGTTCCTCGAGACCTTCAAGGCCTTCAAGGCCAACCCGGTGCCCATGCCGTTTGCCGAGCTCTACGGCGCGCTGGAATCGAAGGCGGTCGATGGGCAGGAGAACCCGTTCGCGGTGATCCTGTCGAACAAGTTCTTCGAGGTGAACAAGTACGTGAGCGCCACGCAGCACGTCTACGCGGCCAACATCATCCTGGTCAGCAAGAAGTTCTGGGACAAGCTCTCGCCCACCGAACAGAAGATCCTGCAGGATGCCGCGAACGAAGCGCGCAGCTACCAGCGCCAGGCGAGCCGCGCGGCGGCGCAGAAGGCGGTGAGCGAGCTGCAGGCCAAGGGCATGCAATACAACGAGGTGAGCGCCGCGGAGCGCGCCCGCATGAGCGCCATCGCCAAGCCGGTGACCGAGCGCTTCGCCGCGACCTACGACCCGGCCATCGTCAAGCTCTACCAGGCCGAGCTCGCGAAGGCGGTGAAGCCATGAGTACGCGCCCCAGGATCCTGGTGCTGCACGGCCCCAACCTCAACCTTTTCGGCCGCCGCGAGCCACACATCTACGGCACCACCACGCTGGCCGAGATCAACGAGAAGCTGGTGGCGCTGGCACGCGAGCTGGAGGTCGAGATCGAGACCTTCCAGTCGAACCACGAAGGCGCGCTCATCGACAAGTTCCACGAGAACATCGACCTTGCCGCCGGCGCGCTGGTCAACCCCGCCGGCCTCACGCAGCACGGCGTGCCGCTGCACGATGCGATCAAGGCCATGCCCTTCCCGGTGATCGAGGTGCACATGTCGAACATCGCGGCTCGCGAGGCCTGGCGAGCGCACTCGATCATCTCGCCCGCGGTCAGGGGCACGGTGCAGGGGCTGGGCTGGCGCTCGTACACCGCCGCCTTCCGCACCCTCGTGGAGTGGGCAAAGGAAGCGAAGGCGGCCTGATGGTTGGGGCGGCATTCCGGCCCTTAAACTGCCGGGATGAACGAACCAGTACAGCGTGCGCGTCCTGTCGCAAAGCGTGCGGGGTCGGCGGCCCGCAAGGAGCCCACGCGCACCAACGACCCCGAACGTACCCAGGCCAACATCCTGGAAGTGGCCGAGGCCGAGTTCGGCGAGAAGGGCCTGGCCGGTGCACGCATCGACGAGATCGCCGCGGCGACCAACACGTCGAAGCGCATGATCTATTACTACTTCGGCAGCAAGGAAGGCCTCTACCTCGCCGTGCTCGAAGAGGCCTACCGCCGCGTGCGCGATGTCGAGGCCGAGCTGCACCTGCAGGACCTCGAGCCCGAGGAAGCCTTGCGCCGCCTGGTCGCCTTCACCTTCGACCACCACCTGCACCACGAGAGCTACATCCGCCTCGTGATGTCGGAGAACATCCACCGCGGCGAGTACCTCGCCCAGAGCCCGCGCATCCAGGAGCTCAATGTGCCGGCCATCGCCGCCATCAAGAACCTCTACGAGCGCGGCGTGAAGGCCGGCATCTTCCGCCGCGGCCTGAACCCGATCGACATCCACGCGTCGATCTCGGCCCTGAGCTTCTTCAACGTCTCCAATCGCCACACCTTCGGCCTGATCTTCAAGCTCGACATGACGTCGCCGGCCTACATTGCCGAGCGGCGCGAAAACGTGGTCGAGATGATCGTGCGCTTCGTTCGCAAAGGCTGAGCTTCGTCCGGTTCGTGCGCCTTCCGCGCAAGCGGAAGCGGGCTAGGTGTTTCCACCCGATGGAAAACTAACCAGTTCGTACAAAACTTCAGGCCGGAGACAAGGAATGCTCGACAGAACGATCGATGGACTGTGCCGCCTCTTCGGCGTGCTGATGGTGGCCTGCCTCGCGCTGATGGTGCTGATGGTCTTCGGCAACGTGGTGCTGCGCTACGGCTTCAACTCGGGCATCACGGCGTCCGAGGAGCTCTCGCGCTGGCTCTTCGTGTGGATGACGTTCCTCGGCGCCATCGTCGCGGTGCGCAAGCATGCACACCTGGGCACCGATGCGCTGGTGTCGCGCCTGCCGCTCGTCGGCCGCAAGGCCTGCTTCGTGGCCGCACACGGGCTGATGCTCTACGTCTGCTTCCTGATGGGGCGGGGCGCTTGGCAGCAGGCGGTGATCAACCTCGACACCACCAGCGCGGTGATGCAGGTCTCGATGGCCTGGCTCTATGCGAGCGGGGTGTTGTTCGCGGCGCTGGCCGGCCTCTTCATCGCCATCGAGCTGATGCGCCTGTTCACCGGCCGCCTCTCCGATGCCGAGCTGCTCGGCGTGACCGACTCCGAAGACAAGCCCCACGCTGAAGAGCGAGGCCGGCCATGACCATCGCCATCTTCCTCGCAGCGCTGCTGGGCGCCATGGCGCTGGGTGTGCCGATCGCCTTCTCGCTGCTGGTCTGTGGCGCCGCGCTGATGTGGCACCTCGACATGTTCGACGCGCAGATCCTGGCGCAGAACACCATCGAGGGCGCCAACAGCTTCCCGTTGCTGGCCGTGCCCTTCTTCATGCTGGCCGGCGAGATCATGAACGCGGGCGGCCTGTCGCGGCGCATCGTCAACTTCGCGATGACGCTCGTGGGTCACGTGCGCGGCGGCCTGGGCTACGTGGGCATCATGGCCGCGATCATCATGGCGGCGCTGTCGGGCTCGGCGGTGGCCGACGCGGCGGCGCTGGCCGCTTTGCTGCTGCCGATGATGAAGCGTGCCGGTTACGACACCGCGCGCTCCGCGGGCTTGCTCTCCTCGGCCAGCATCATCGCGCCTGTCATCCCGCCGAGCATTGCCTTCGTCGTCTTCGGCGTGGCGGCCAACGTGTCGATCTCCAAGCTCTTCATGGCCGGCATCGTGCCCGGCCTGATGCTGGGCGCGGCGCTCTGGGTCACCTGGTGGGTGCTGGTGCGCAAGGAAAGGATCGAGCCCGCGCCCCGCGCGAGCCGCGGCGAGGTGCTGAAGGCGCTGCGCGACGCGACCTTCGCGCTCGTGCTGCCGGCCATCGTGGTGGTGGGGCTCAAGTTCGGCGTCTTCACGCCCACCGAGGCCGCCGTGGTGGCCGCGGTGTACGCACTCTTCGTGTCCACCGTGGTCTACCGCGAGCTCAAGCTTTCGCAGCTCTACGGCCTCTTCCTCTCGGCCGCGCAGACCACCGCGGTGATCATGTTCCTCGTGGCGGCCGCCATGGTGTCGGCCTGGATGATCACCGTGGCCAACCTGCCGGCCGAGCTGACGAGCCTGCTCAAGCCGCTGCTCGACAACCCCACGCTGCTGCTGCTGATGCTCATGATGATCACCATGCTCGTGGGCACGGTGATGGACATGACGCCCA
>DASWSY010000370.1:0-3759 GCA_036402415.1 Rhizobacter sp.
GGGGTCGGGTCGATCATGACCCAGCTCGCGCGCCAGCTCACCGGGCTCACGGTGATCGGCACCGCCTCGCGGCCCGAGACGCAGGCCTGGGTGCACGAGTTGGGCGCGCACCACGTGATCGACCACGCCAAGCCGCTCTCGGAAGAGCTGGCGCGCGTTGGCGTGCCCGCCGTGAGCCATGTGGCCAGCCTCACGCAGACGCACCTGCACTACACCGAGATCGTCAAGGCGCTCGCGCCGCAGGGCCGCCTGAGCCTGATCGACGACCCGGCCCAGCCGCTCGACGTGATGCTGCTCAAGGGCAAGAGCCTGTCGCTGCGCTGGGAGTCGATGTTCACCCGCTCGATGTTCCAGACGCCCGACATGCAGGCGCAGCACGACCTGCTGGAGCGGGTGGCCCGACTGGTGGACGACGGCCAGGTGCGCACCACCCTCGCCGAGCATTTCGGTCCGATCAATGCCACGAACCTGAAACGCGCCCATGCCTTCATCGAAAGCGGCACGGCGCGCGGGAAGATCGTGCTCGAAGGCTTCTGACGCTAGAGCTTGTTGCGGTGCAGCCGGGACAAGAAGAGCTCCCGGATGCCCACCTCGCGCGGGCCGGGGATCAGTTCGAAGCGCTGCCCCGCCTGCACCGTGCCGGCCACCCGCACCGCAAGGTAGAACCCGCACCAGCCGTTCTGGCCCATCAGCTTCGTCGCCTGGTTGAAGCCCATGGCGTGGTTGAACTTGAAGCAGGGAAAGCGCGGCTCGCTCACCGCGAGTTCGCAGTCGGGAAAGCGCAGCACGTCGCCGACCCAGACCTGGTCTTCCTGAAGGCCGCGCAGGGTGAGGTTCTCGCCGATCGAGCCGGGGGGCAGCACGTCGTCCCACAGCGCCACCTTGGCCTGCGCCCGCACCGTCTGCCAGAACGGGTAGTGCTCGCTCGGGTAGGCGTAGACGGCTTTTGCCAGGCCGCCGTGCACGCTGAGATCGGCCTGCTCGTCACCGGCCAGGCCCAGCGGCTTGACTTCGACGGGGTGCGTCACCGGCCGCTTGCCGATGGCCGTCATGACGCGGCGGCCGCCGATCTCGACCTCGCGGGCGAGGCTCACGTTGACGCTGAGCAGGGTGGTGGTGGTCGGCATGCGCGCGCATCATGCCGCACGCCGGCGCAGGGTCAGCGTGCGGGGGCCTTCCAGCCGCGCGCGCTGGCGGCCACCCGTGCGCCCTGCGGGCCGCCGACCCACTGGCCGAAGAGCTTGGCCGCGGGGTGGTTGACGCGGAACGAGCGCATCACGTGCACCTCGGTGACGAGGCGCGGGTCGCCGTCGACCATCAGCGCGAAGCCCTTGCGCGCCTTGGCGAGCCACACGCCGCGTTCGACCAGCGTGTAGGCACCTTCGGCAAAGGCCTGATCCAGCGGGCTGGCCTTGGCTTCGACGAACCACGGCGCGGCCGGCGACAGCTTCGCTGCGCGCCACAGCGCGAGGGCACCGAGGTGGGCGCCACAGCCGGCGGGCGCGCCGATGAAGCGGTGCGGGGCCTGGGCGATGCGGGTGAGCGCGGCCACCACGTCGCGTTCGCCGGCGATCCCGACCGGGTCCTTGGCCTTCCTGCCCACGCCTTCCATCGGGCCGACGAGCACGAAGTCGCCCGTCGCGAGCTTGCGGCGGTCGTGCGCCAGGCCCTTCTTCTCGAGGGCGAGTTCCAGTTCGGGGGCGTTGGTCATCGCAGCGTCGAGCTCGCCGCGTTCCAGCGATTCCAGGAGCTCGGCGCTGCGGCCCGGCACGAGTTGCACGGCCACGCCGGTGTCGCGCCCGAACGACTTCTGGAACTGCGGCGCGAGCCCCGATTCCATCAGCGCCTGCTCGGCCCCGAGGCGGAGCGGGTCGCTGAGCGACTTGCGCTGCACCGCATGCGCGGCGGGCACACCCGCGGTCGCGAGTGCAGCGAGAACCAGGCGGCGGGAGGGCGTCATGGAAGTGAATCTTAAGAGCCGCCCGCACAACTGGTACCTGCACACCCGTTCGATCCAGCGGAACAAGTTCACACGCGGCCTGCATGGGGTTATGCAGAACATGCATGGGCCCCTGCGACCCGGTGGTTACAGCAGGATTACATTGGCAAGACAATCATTTTCGCGACCCGTCCACCCCGGGGTCGCACGTCGATTGCTCCGTCAACAGCGGTTGCCAAGCGGCATGGGGCGAGCCCCCCGCACCGACACCGGTGCATGAGGTTCGCCCGATCCCGCCTTTTCAACTTTGAAGATTGGACCCACGATGAACCGACCCGTCATGGAAGGCTTGCGCCTGAACGTCCCGGCCTATGTCAAACACGCCCGCCTGGTGGCGTGGGTGGCCGAGATCGCCGCTCTCACGCAGGCAAAAGACGTCTACTGGTGCGACGGCAGCAAGGAAGAGTACGACCGTCTGTGTGCCCAGCTCGTGGCCGCCGGTACCTTCAAGAAACTCAACCCGGAACTGCGCCCCAACAGTTACCTTGCGGTGACGAGCCCGAGCGACGTGGCGCGCGTGGAAGACCGCACCTTCATCTGCACCGAGAAGAAGGAAGACGCCGGCCCCACCAACAACTGGATGGCCCCGGCCGAGATGCGCGAGCTCCTCCAGACCGGTGACAAGGCCCTGTTCAAGGGCGCCATGAAGGGCCGCACGCTCTACGTCGTGCCATTCAGCATGGGGCCGCTCGGCTCGCCGATCGCCCACATCGGTGTCGAGCTGTCCGACAGCCCCTACGTGGCCGTCAACATGAAGATCATGACCCGCATGGGCCGTGCCGTGCTCGACGTGCTCGGCGAAGACGGCCACTTCGTGCCCTGCGTGCACACCGTGGGCGCGCCGCTGGACGCGGGCCAGAAGGACGTGGCCTGGCCCTGCAGCGACACCAAGTACATCGTGCACTACCCGCAGACTCAGGAGATCTGGTCCTACGGGTCGGGCTATGGCGGCAACGCGCTGCTGGGCAAGAAGTGCTTCGCCCTGCGCATCGCCTCGACGATGGGCCGCGACCAGGGCTGGCTGGCCGAGCACATGCTGATCCTGGGCGTCACCTCGCCGCAGGGCAAGAAATACCATGTGGCGGCGGCCTTCCCGAGCGCCTGCGGCAAGACCAACTTCGCGATGCTGATTCCGCCCGCCGGGTTCAACGGCTGGAAGGTGACCACCATCGGCGACGACATCGCCTGGGTGAAGCCGCAGGCCGACGGCACGCTGCGCGCCATCAACCCGGAAGCCGGCTATTTCGGCGTGGCCCCCGGCACCAACATGCAGACCAACCCGAACTGCATGAAGTCGCTGAACCGCGACGTGATCTTCACGAACGTGGCGCTGACCGATGACGGCGACGTCTGGTGGGAAGGCATGGGCGAGCCGCCGGCGCACTGCATCGACTGGCAGGGCAAGGACTGGACGCCCCAGATCGCCAAGGAGACCGGCGCCAAGGCCGCCCATCCGAACGCCCGTTTCACCGTCGCCGCGACCAACAACCCCGCCCTCGACCCCGAATGGGACAACCCCGCCGGCGTGAAGATCGACGCCTTCATCTTCGGCGGCCGGCGCTCGACCACGGTGCCGCTCGTCACCGAGGCCCGCGACTGGACCGAAGGCGTCTACATGGCCGCCACCATGGGCTCCGAAACCACGGCCGCGGCCTTCGGCCAGCAAGGCGTGGTGCGCCGCGACCCGTTCGCCATGCTGCCCTTCATGGGCTACAACATGGCCGACTACTTCCAGCACTGGCTGGACCTGGGCAGGCGGC
>DASWSY010000371.1:0-9150 GCA_036402415.1 Rhizobacter sp.
CGCCGGAAGCGACGCCCCCGGCCCGCGAAGCCACGAGCGAGGTGGAGCCCGACCACTGGCGTGACGTGGTGGGCGAGATGAGCGCCGAGATCGCCGGGCCGCTGACGGCGGCCCTGGAACGCGTGCAGACGCTCGCCACGACCGGCCGCATCGACCGCTCCAGCCTGCGCATGCTGGGGGAAGAGATACAGCGCGCGCGCCAGATCAGCATGTCGGGCCAGCAGATCGCCCGCCTGGCCTCCGGCGAGCTGCGCCAGACGCACGAGCGGCTCGCGCTCACCGACACGCTGAAAGACGTGCTGGCCCAGCGGCAACGGGAAACCCAGGCACGCGGCATCCACATCAAGCAGGTGCTGCGACCCGCCGAGGTGGTGGTCGACGCCTCGCTCCTGTTCAGCCTGCTCAACGCCCTGCTGACCTGGGCGATCGAACACGCCTGCTCGCACATCGACTTCCGCACCGACATCAAGACCTGGCCGCAGCATGCGCGCCTGGCCACGCGCTTTGCCTGCAGCCCGGCGGATCAGCAGTCGCCGGCCGACCCACGCGAACTGCAGGCCCGGCTCGACACCATGACCTGGCGCCTGCTCGAGCAGACGGCGTGGACGATGGGCCTGCCCATCGAACGCACGCTCGAAGGCCACGAGGTGCAGCTCACGATCGAATTCCCCCGCACCGTGAGCGACGAGCTCGAAGGCATGAGCACCATCGAGCTCGACCAGGGCTTCTCGCCCTCGCTGCAGGGCAAGCCGCTGGTAGGCAGCCAGGTGCTGGTGGTGGCGTCGCGACGCGACGTGCGGGTGCAGATTCGAGATGCCATCCGCAACATGGGGCTGATCGTCGACTTCGTGAACTCGGTCGAAGAGGCGCGCGAGTTCTGCCGCGGCGGCCTGCCGCACGCGATCGTCATCGAGTCGGTGCTGCGCGGCGACCGCTTCAACGACCTGCGCAATGAGGTGGCGGCCGAGGGCGCCGACGTGGTCTTCATCGAGATCATCGAAGAGGGCAACACCTTCGAGATCTCCGGCTTCGGCGGGTTGAGCATGGCGCGCGTGGGACGCGATGCGATCCTGACTTCGCTGTCCTCGGCGCTGATGTTCGAGCTGGCGAAAACGGTCTGATCCGCTCCCGCCCCGCTATTTCAGCGAGCCAAACACTTTCTTGAGGATCGCGCTGCCGGTGCCCACCGGGTCGGCGCGAATCTTCCGTTCCTCTTCCCCGATCATCAGGTAGAGGCCGTCCAGCGCCTTCCCGGTCACGTAGGACTGGATGTTGGCGTTTTCCTCCTTCAGCAGCCCGAAGCTGGCCGCCTTCGACGCCACCGCGTTGTAGCGCGCCGCGAGCTTCACCCGCTCCGTCGCCCGCTGCACGATGGGCAGGAACTTCACCCCCAGGGGCTCACGCGTCTTGGCGGCGAAGAACTGCGTCACCGCATTGTCGCCGCCGGCCAGCAACTGCTTGGCGTCTTCCACGCTCATCGCCTTCACCGCGTTCACGAGCAGGGCCTTCGCCTCGGGCACCGCGGCTTCGGCGGCACGGTTCATCGACACCTCCAGTTCTTCGAGGCGCTTGCGCTGGCCGGTGGCTTTCAAGAGCCCCGACACGTCCTGCAGGAAGTCGGGCAACGGAATGCGGACCTTCGGATTGCCGAGAAAGCCGTCGGTCCTGCCGAGCAGGCCCACGGCCGCCACCGCGCCGCGCTCGAGCGCGGCCCGGATGCCGGCCGCCGCATCGGTTTCCGACAGCCAGCTCGCACGCGCCGGCACCCACACGCTGGTGCCGGCCACCAGGGCCCCGGCCACCTTCATCAGTTCTCTGCGCTTCATCGACGGCTCCTGATTGAACGTCTACCGCGCCGATCTTCCCACCACCCGCGCGTGCTTGGCCTCGTTGGCGAACGCGAGCGCCGCGTCGACCACCGCCTCGATCTGCCGCGACTGCGGGTCGGGCCGGAAGCTCGCGAACACCGGCAGCGGCAGCAGCTCATGCTCGCAGCCGAGGATCTTCAGAGCCCGGTTCGGCCGCAGGCGTTCCGCCGCGGCACGCGGCAGGGTCGCAATACCGAAGCCGGCCTCCACGAGTTGCGTCATCGCCGAGATCGACGAAATGGTGTGCACCCGCGGCGGCGCCACCTCGTCGCGGCGAAAGAGGTCCATCAACGCCACGTGCGGCTGCGAGCCGCGCTGGAAGGTCAGCAGGTCGTACTGCGCCAGTTGCGCGAGGCTGTAGCGCGGCCTCTTGTGCACCGTCGGGTTGCCGACGAAGGCCATCTCCATCGATGCCAGCGTGCGCACCCGCACACCCTCGTGCGAGGCCGGCGCGGCGGCGAACACCAGGTCGAGCGCGCCGCGGCGCACCAGCTCCTGCAGCATCGGCGTGGTCTCCACCGAGAGCTCCAGTTCCAGCAGCGGCAGATCGGCACGCAGCTTCTCGATCCATGGCATCAGCCACGAGTGCAGCACCGACTCGATGCTGCCGATGCGCAAGGTGACCGGCGCGGCCGTGAGCCCGCCCGAACCCATCTCTTCCTTCAACTCGCGCTGCAGCGCCAGCAGTTTTTCGGCGTAGTGCAGGAAGCGCGTGCCGGCAATGGTGAGCTTGAACTGCTTGTCGCGCCGGTCGAGCAGCATGGTGCCGAGCTCTTCCTCCAGCCCGGCCACCCGGCTCGACATGGCCGACTGCGTGATCGACAGTTTCTCGGCAGCGCGCGACACGCTCCTGAGCGTGGCCACCCAATAGAAGGCTTCGACGAATCTCAGATTCATGGCGGGCTCCTTTGCCGCACATCATCGAAAAAATCGATAAGGCCAGCAAGAAAAATCTCGTTTGCCGAGCCTGGGCCCGATCGAAACAATGCCCCGTCATGTCTACCGATTCCCCCAACACCCTCGCCGCCAGCGCCCGCCTTGCCGCGCGCAGAGGCCGACTCGACCGACACACCTCGGGCCAGGCACCCGGCCACGTGCAGGGCAACGTGGTGATCCTGCCGGCGGCCCTGGCGAGCGACTTCATGCGCTACTGCCTGCGCAACCCCAAGCCCTGCCCGCTGCTGGCCGTCTCGGAGCCGGGCGACCCATCGCTGCCCACGCTCGGCGAGGGCATCGACATCCGCACCGACCTGCCGCGCTACCGCGTCTGGCGCGACGGCCAGCTCTGCGGCGAACCCACCGACATCCGCTCGCTCTGGCAAGTCGATTTCGTCACCTTCGTGATCGGCTGTTCGTTCTCGTTCGAGGAGGCACTGCTGGCCGACGGCATCCCGCTGCGCCACATCGAGCAGGAGCGCAACGTGGCGATGTACCGCACCCGCATCGCGACCGAAGCGGCCGGCCCCTTCAGCGGACCGATGGTGGTCTCCATGCGCCCGATGAGCGCGGCCCATGCCATCCGCGCGGTGCAGATCACCTCCCGTCTGCCGGCGGTGCACGGCGCGCCGGTGCACATCGGCGACCCGGCGCAGATCGGCATCGCCGACCTCTCCAAGCCCGACTACGGCGACGCGGTCGAGGTGCGTCCAGACGAGCTGCCCGTGTTCTGGGCCTGTGGCGTCACGCCCCAGGCCGCGCTGGTGCAAGCGCGCCTGCCGCTCGCCATCACGCACGCCCCCGGCGCCATGCTGGTCACCGATCTCCTGAACCGGCAGCTCGCTGCCTCCTGACCCACCCTTCTCCTGGAGCAATTGCCATGAAGACCCTCGCCTGCGCGTTCGCCTTGGCCTGCCTCGGCACGGCCCACGCCCAAACCAAATGGGACCTGCCCTCCGGTTACGGCGGCAACACCTTCCACGTGCAGAACCTGGAGTGGTTCGCGCAGGAGGTCGACCGCGCCACCGCCGGCAAGCTCAAGATCACGGTGCACCCCAACGCCTCTCTCTTCAAGGCCAACGAGATCAAGCGCGCGGTGCAGACCGGGCAGACGCAGATCGGCGAATTCATCCTTTCCGGCGCGGCCAACGAGAACCCGCTCTTCGGCGTGGACTCGGTGCCCTTCCTCGCCACCACCTACGCCGAATCGAAGAAGCTCGACACCGCTTCGCGCCCCGCGCTGGAAAGGCTGCTCGCCTCACAAGGCATGAAGCTGCTCTACGCCGTGCCCTGGCCCGGCCAGTCGCTCTACTCGAAGAAGCCGGTGGCGGCCCTCGCCGACCTCAAGGGCACCAAGATGCGCGCCTACAACCCGGCCACCACGCGCATCGCCGAACTGGTGGGCGCGCAGCCGGTCACGATCCAGCTCGCCGAACTGCCGCAGGCGCTGGCCACCGGCGGTGTCGACAACTTCCTCACCTCCAGCGCGAGCGGCGTCGACAGCAAGCTGCACGAGCAGGTGAAGTACTTCTACGACGTGAGCGCCTGGCTGCCGCGCAACGCGCTGGTGGTGAACCAGAAAGCCTTCGACGCGCTCGACAAGAGCGCCCAGGCCGCCGTGCTCAAGGCCGCCGGCGACGCCAGCGAGCGCGGCTGGAAGACCAGTGAGCAGAAGGACAACGAGTACCTCAAGGAACTCGCCGCCAAGGGCATGACGGTCGACCGCAGCAACGCGAAGCTCAAGGGCGAGCTCAAGGCCATCGGCGACCGCATGACGGCCGAGTGGCTCAAGCAGGCCGGTGCCGACGGGCAGGCCATCGTCGACGCCTACCGCAAGTGAGGCGGCCATGCGCCAGGCGCTCGATTCCTTCTACGACACGCTGATGCTGCTCGCGGCCGTCGCGATGGTGGGCTGCTTCGGTCTGGTGGTGCTGGGCATCGCCGACCGGCAGTTCGCCTTCGGCCTGCGCGGGCTCGATGCCTACGCCGGCTACTGCATCGCGGCGGCGCTCTTCCTTGCGCTGCCGGGCACGCTGCAGCGCGGCGAGCACATCCGCGTGACGCTCCTGCTGCAGAAGGTGCCGCGCCGGCTGCAGGGGCTGCTCGAAGCCTGGTGCGTGCTGGCGGGCGTGAGCCTCACGCTCTACCTCGCGTGGTACGCCTGCAAGCTGGTGTGGACCTCGTACATGACGCACGACGTCTCGCCCTCTTCCGACGCCACGGCGCTGTGGATTCCGCAGGTGGCGATGGCGCTCGGCTGCGTGGGCCTCGCGGTCGCTTTCCTCGACGCGGCCGCCGCCCGCTGGGCGCGCCACGCCTTCTTCCGGACCGACACCGCGGCCGAAGCCGCACGGGTGGAATGACATGGACATCCTCACCGTCGCCCTGCTCATCGCGCTGCTGATCGCGGTGCTCGCCTCTGGCTTCTGGATCGGGCTGTCGCTGCTCGGCATGGCCGCGCTCACGCTGCATTTCTTCACCGAGCGCATGGTCGGCGACAGCATGGTCTTCACCATCTGGGGCTCCACGTCGAGCTGGACGCTCACCGCGCTGCCCCTCTTCCTGTGGATGGGCGAGATCCTCTTCCGCTCGCGGCTCACCGCCGACCTCTTCCACGGCCTGGCGCCCTGGCTCAACCGCATCCCGGGCCGCCTGCTGCATGCCAACGTGATCGGCTGCGGCATCTTCGCGGCGGTGTCGGGCTCGAGCGCGGCCACCTGCGCCACCATCGGCAAGATCACGCTGCCCGAACTGAAGAAGCGCGGCTACCCCGACGACATCGCCATCGGGTCACTCGCCGGCGCCGGGACCTTCGGGCTGATGATCCCGCCGTCGATCATCATGATCGTCTATGCCGTCGCGACCGACGTGTCGATCGCCAAGCTCTTCGTCGCCGGCGTGGTGCCGGGGCTGCTGCTGATGGCGATCTTCTCGGGCTACCTGGTGGTGTGGGCGCTGCGCAACCCGGCGCTGGTGCCGGCCTCGGACGACGCCACGACCTGGTCGCAGAAGATCGCGGCGGCACGGCATCTGATCCCGGTGGTGTCGCTGATCGCACTCGTGATCGGCGCCATCTACAGCGGCATCGCCACCGCCACCGAATCGGCCGCGCTCGGCGTGGCAGGTTCGCTCGCGCTGGCCGCCTTCGAAGGCTCGCTCACCTGGAAGAGCTTCAAGGAAGGCCTCTGGGCCGCCTGCCGCGTGTACTGCATGATCGGGCTCATCCTCGCCGGGGCGGCCTTTCTCACGCTGGCGATGGGTTTCATCGGGCTCCCGCGCGAGGTGGCGGCTTTCATCACCTCGCTGCAGCTGCCGCCCTTCGGGCTGCTGGTGCTGCTGATGGCCTTCTTCATCGTGCTCGGCTGCTTCCTCGACGGCATCTCGATGGTGGTGCTCACGATGGCGGTGCTGCTGCCCACCGTGCAGGCGGCCGGCATCGACCTGATCTGGTTCGGCATCTTCGTGGTGCTGGTGGTCGAGATGGCGCAGATCACCCCGCCGGTCGGCTTCAACCTCTTCGTGCTGCAGGGCCTCACGAAACGCGAGGTGCCCTACCTCGCGCGCACCGCCCTGCCCTTCTTCGGGCTGCTCCTCGTCTCCGTCGGGCTGATCTATGCCTTCCCGCAGACGGTGCTCTGGCTGCCCGGCCTGATGTAGACAACCCCCTTGCGCAGATGCGCGGTTCGTCCTGTACTGTGGGCAGGGCGTGCCGCAGCATGGGCGCCCCACCCAAGGATGACGACATGACGACACTCCCCTCTCGCTGGCAGTTCTGGATCGACCGCGGCGGCACCTTCACCGACGTGGTGGGCCGTGCGCCCGACGGCGAACTGCACACGCTCAAGATGCTGTCCGAGAACCCGGAGCAATACGCCGACGCCGCCGTCGAAGGCATCCGCCGCCTGCTCGGCCTGCAGGCCGGCGAGCTGATCACCCCGGAGCGGGTGGAGTGCGTGAAGATGGGCACGACGGTCGCCACCAACGCCCTGCTCGAACGCAAGGGCGACCGCACGCTGCTCGTCACGACGAAAGGCTTCCGCGACGCGCTGCGCATCGCGCTGCAGGCGCGGCCCAGGCTCTTCGAGCGCCACATCGTGCTACCCGAGCTGCTCTACGAACGTGTGATCGAAGCAGACGAGCGTGTCGGCGCGCATGGCGACGAAGTGCAGCCGCTCGACAAGGCCGCCCTGCAGCTGCAACTGCAGCAGGCCTATGCCGACGGCCTGCGCGCCTGCGCCATCGTTTTCATGCACGGCTACCGCTATTGCGCCCACGAGGAGGTGGCCGAAGCGCTGGCGCGCGAAGCCGGCTTCACGCAGATCTCGGTGTCGCACAAGATCAGCCCCTTGATGAAGCTGGTGTCGCGCGGCGACACCACGGTGGTCGATGCCTACCTCTCGCCCATCCTGCGCCGCTACGTCGACCAAGTGGCACGTCAGATGCCTGGCGTGCGGCTCTTCTTCATGCAGAGTTCGGGCGGCTTGACCGAGGCCCAGCGCTTCCAAGGCAAGGACGCCATCCTCTCCGGCCCGGCCGGCGGCATCGTCGGCATGGTGCGCACCGCGGTCGACGGCGGCCACGGCAAGGTGATCGGCTTCGACATGGGCGGCACCTCCACCGACGTGAGCCACTACGCGGGCGAGTTCGAGCGCGCCTTCGAGACGCAGGTGGCCGGTGTGCGCATGCGCGCGCCGATGATGAGCATCCACACGGTGGCCGCCGGGGGCGGCTCGATCATCAGCTTCGACGGCGCGCGGCTGCGTGTCGGCCCCGAATCGGCGGGCGCCAACCCCGGCCCGGCAAGCTACCGCCGCGGCGGGCCGCTGGCCACCACCGATGCGAACGTGATGCTGGGCAAGATCCAGCCGGCGCATTTCCCCAAGGTGTTCGGCCCTCAGGCCGATGCCTCGCTGGACCGTGACGTCGTCGTCCAGCGCTTCGCCAGGATGGCCCGCGAGATGAGCGAAGCCAGCGGCCGGCGCCTCACGCCGGAAGAAGTGGCCAGCGGTGCGCTGCAGATCGCCGTGGCCAACATGGCGAACGCGATCAAGCGCATCTCGGTCGCCCGCGGCTACGACGTCACGGGTTACACGCTGCAGTGCTTCGGCGGCGCCGGCGGGCAGCACGCCTGCGCGGTGGCCGATGCGCTGGGCATGACGCGTGTCTTCGCCCACCCGCTGGCCGGCGTGCTGTCGGCCTACGGCATGGGCCTGGCCGACCAGATCGCGATGCGCGAGCGCTCGGTCGAGCAGGACCTCGACGACAGCGGCCTGCAGGCTGCACGCCACACCGCGGGCGAACTGGCCCGCCAGGCCCGCGACGAACTGGCGCAGCAGGGCGTGGATGACGCCACCGTGCACACCATCGCCCGCCTGCAGGTGCGCTATGCCGGCACCGACACCGCGCTGAGCTGCCTGCTGCCGGGTGAGCTGCCCTCGGCGCAGGCCATCGCGGCGGTGCGCGAGGAATTCGAGCGCGCCTACCAGCAGCGCTTCGCCTTCCTGATGCCTGACCGCAAGCTCGTGATCGAAGCGGTGGCGGTGGAGGCCGTGGCACCCGGCGAGCGCCCCCCGGCCGCGCAGGGCATGTCGATGGAGACCTCGCACACACCCGCACCCGTGGCCCAGGTGCAGATGTACTGCCAGGCCGACGACGCCCCGGCCGGCTGGCGCAACGCGGCGCTGCACGTGCGCGAATCGCTCAACCCCGGCGCCACCATCGATGGCCCGGCCATCATCGCCGAGAAGAATGCGACCACCGTGGTCGAGCCCGGCTGGCAGGCACGCCTCACCGCCGGCGCGAGCCTGGAGCTGCGGCGCATCAAGCCGCGCCCGAGCGCCCATGCGGTGGGCACCACGGCCGACCCGGTGATGCTGGAGGTGTTCAACAACCTCTTCATGAACATCGCCGAGCAGATGGGCCTGCGCCTGCAGAACACCGCCTACTCGGTGAACATCAAGGAGCGGCTCGACTTCTCGTGCGCCCTCTTCGACGCGGGCGGCAGCCTCATCGCCAACGCACCGCACATGCCGGTGCACCTGGGCTCGATGAGCGAATCGATCCGCACGGTGATCGAGCACAACCCCGGCATGCGCCCCGGTGACGTCTACGTGCTCAACAACCCCTACAACGGCGGCACGCACCTGCCCGACATCACCGTCGTGACGCCGGTGTACCTGGAGCCGAAGGACACGAAGCCCTCGTTCTACGTCGCCTCGCGCGGCCACCATGCCGACATCGGCGGCACCACGCCCGGCTCCATGCCCCCGTTCTCGACGCACATCGAAGAAGAGGGCGTGCAGATCAACAACTTCAAGCTGGTCGAGCGCGGACGCCTGCGCGAGGC
>DASWSY010000372.1:0-18292 GCA_036402415.1 Rhizobacter sp.
CGAGGTGGCGTACACCGTGCACGGCACCAACTCCATCTACAAGGGCCATTTCTCCGACACCTTCCAGCTCGCGCACCCGGCCATCGTCGACGAGCTCCACCTGCGCATCGATGCGCCGGCCAGCCGCACGCTGCACACGCGCGGCATCCGCAGCGACGCCGCGCCCGAGCGCAGCACGCAAGGCGGCCGGCAGGTGCTGCAGCTCACCCGCCGCAACATCCCGGCCGTGGTGGTGGAAGACAACACACCGCCGTGGTTCAAGGTCTACCCGGCCCTGCACGTGAGCGACTACGCCGACTGGCAGCAGGTCGCCACCTGGGCCGAGGAGCTCTTCGCCCACCCCGGCGAGCTCGGCCCCGAGCTGCAGGGCCGCATCGACGCCTGGCGCGCCCGCGGCCTGCCGCGCGAGCAGCTCGCCGCGGAAGTGGTCGAGTTCGTGCAGGACGAGGTGCGCTACTTCAGCGTGAGCCTGGGCGAAAGCTCGCACCGGCCCAAGCCGCCGGCGAAGACCCTGGCCGAGCGCCTGGGCGACTGCAAGGACAAGACCGCGCTGCTCAACGCCATCCTGCAGCGCCTGGGCTTCGACGCCAGGCCCGCGCTCATCTCCGTGCGCCGCAACCGCGGCATCGCCGACTACCTGCCCTCGCACGACCAGTTCGACCACGTCATCACCCAGCTCACGCTCGACGGCACCATCTACTGGATCGACCCGACGATGCAGAAGCAGGGCCGCCCCCTGCACACGCGGGGCGTGGTCCCGTACGGCAGCGGACTGGTGGTGAGCCCGCGCACCACCGGCCTGAGCAAGGTGACGGCCACGCCCGCGCAGGGCCAGCAGATCGAGTGGGACTCGGTGTGGGACGCCTCCGACCTGACGCGCCATCCGACCTTCACCACCACGCTGCGCGCACGCGGCCTGTCGGCGGAAGGCTGGCGGCACAGCGCGGGCACCGGCGGCCCGGACCGCCTGGCCAGCGCCATCGCCGGCGCCTACGCGCGGATGCTGCCCGGCCTGAAGGCAACCGGCTCGCCGGTGGTGCGCGACAACCGCGACACCAACGTCTTCGAGCTGGAGCTGCAGTACGAGGTGCCAGGCCTGGGGCAATACGAACGGGGCGCGCTGGTGGTGGAGTTGCCGGCGCTGGAGCTGCTCGACAGCCTGGTCGGTCCGCGCGAAGCACGGCGCGACATGCCCTTCCTCGTCGACCAGCCGCTGCAGGTGAAGCAACGTCTGCGTGCCGTGGCGCCGCAGCGCTTCACCTCGCCGGCCCCGCCGCCGGCCGAGGTGGCCGACAAGCACTTCCGTCTGGCCACGCGCTACGAGGTCAGCGGCAACAGCTTCGACTACCTGATGACCTACGAGCGCCGCAGCGACGAGGTGCAGCCGGCCGACCTGAACGCCTTTCGCGAACGGCTGCAGGCGGCGCGACGCCTGGGCGGCGTGAGCGTGCGTCTGCCACTCCTCAGCGTGGAGCCGCTGCGCGCGCAGTTCGACGACATCGACCGGCGCGTGACCCGCAAGCTCGGGCGACAGCCCGACACGCTGCGCGAGCTGGTGGTGCGCCAGGAAATCGAGCGTCTCTTCGCCACGGAGCTGCTGCGCCAGGTGGGGGACAGCGGCCCGCTCGCCGGCCCGCTGCTGGAGCGCCGCGCGATTGCCAACAGCAGCCTCGCCGACCACGACGCCACCCTCGCCGACGCGGAACGTGCGCTCGCGAAGGCCCCCGAGGCAGGCTATTCGCACTACACGCGAGGCCTCGCGCTGATGTCGCTCGGCCGCGGCAGCGAAGCCGTCAGTGCCCTGCAGCAGTTCACCAACCCGGGCAGCCGCGCCTTGCTGCAGATGGGGATCGGCGGCGCGCTGTACTACCAGGGCGACTTCGCCAACGCCGAACGCAGCTTCAGCCAGGCCGTGCAGGAGTCCTCGGGCAACGACCGGGTCTTCGCGCTCTCGTGGCTCTACATCGCCTCGCAGAAGGCGGCCGGCAAGGGCCGCTCGGCGGTGCTGCCGCACCTTGCCGACGTGAGCCGTGGGAGCTGGCCCGGCGTGCTGGTGCACTACCTCGCCGGCGAGGCCACGCAGGACGAAGTGCTGGAGCGTGCGCGCGAAAACAAGTCGATGGAGCGGCTGAACCTGAGCGAGGCCTATTTCTACCTCGGCCAGCAGCTGCTGCTGTCCGGCAAGGCGGCCGAGGCCCGGCGCATGTTCCGCCGCACGGTCGAACTGCAGGCGACGCCCTACCGCGAATACGCGTTGGCCGAACTGGAGCTCAAGCGCAGCGAGCCGTGAGGCCCGGCTGCGCTACAGCCGCTCCAGCAGCGCCATCGCCGCAGCAGGGTTGCGCTCCTTCGCGCCGCTGATGAAGAAGAGGAACACGTCGCGCGGCCCGGCCTCGCTCGGCGGCTCCACGCGCGGCACGCCCTCGGGCTCGCCGCCCTCGGCCCAGCGCCGCGCGCACGCGGCGAGCTGGTCGAGCGCCTGCGGCTCGAAGCCATGCGGCAGGCTGCTCTGCGAGCGCATCGTGCGGGCGTAGACGAAATCGGCGGTGACGTCGGCGAACGAGGGGTAGTCGTCGGAGTCGGTGAACACCGTGCCCACCTGGTGGCGGCGGGCGAGCGCCAGGTACTCGGGCGTCTTGAAGCTGTCGTGCCGCACGTCCATCACGTGGCGCAGCGGCAGACCGTCCACCGTCGCGGGCAGCAGCTTGAGGAAGGCTTCGAAGTCGGCCGCGTCGAACTTCTTGCTGGGCGCGAACTGCCACAGCACCGGGCCGAGCTTGTCGCCGAGTTCGGCCAGGCCGCTGCCAATGAAGCGCTCGACCGACTCGCCGGCTTCCGCCAGCACGCGCCGGTTGGTGGCGAACTTGTTGGCCTTCAACGAGAAGACGAAGCCTTCCGGCGTTTCGTCGCGCCACTTGGCGAAGGTCGCCGGCTTCATCGTGCTGTAGTAGGTGCCGTTGACCTCGATGGCGCTGAGCTTGCCGGCGGCATAGGCCAGCTCGCGCGCATGCGACAGGCCCTTGGGGTAGAAGTTGTCGCGCCAGGGCTCGAAGGTCCAGCCGCCGATCCCGGTGCGGATGCGGCCCGCGGGGCGGTTCACCGAAGGCCCCACACCGCGAGCGCCACGCAGGCGGCGGCGAGCACGGCACAGGCCACGATCAGCAAGCGCGTGCGCACGCGCAGGGTCTCGATCGCTTCGACGATGCGTGCGTTCTGCTCGGCCAGCGTCTCGATCAACTGCGCCGAGGCCTTCTGCTGCTCGGCGATCTCGGCCAGGCTCGCTTCGAGCTGCGCGATGCGCGCGGAAGGCTCGCCCGTGTGCGCCGCCGGCGCGGTGGCGGTTTCCTCCGCCTGCTGCGAACGCGTGAAGATCTTGCGGGCGCTCTTCACGATGCCGGGCGTCGCTTCGATCACGTCGCCCCAAGGGATCACCTTGAGGGCGGTCATCCAACCTATGGCCATCTTGAGGGCGTGCCGGCGTGAGGCCGGTCAGGCCGAAGAGAGTTTCGCACTCCCTGCCCGACCGCGGAGCTTGTCATCAGGCTGGCTGGAGGCTTCCGTTCTCGACCTTGACACGCGAGCCGACCTGCAGGCCGGCGAGCGACTCGCGGCGGAAGGTGCGGGTCTGGCCGTTGTCGAGCTGGACCTGCACGTTGTAGCCGACCACGCGGGTGTTGCGGTCGCGCTCGATCTTGTTGCCGAGCAGGCCGCCACCGATGGCGCCGGCGGCGGTGGCGGCCTTCTGGCCGTTGCCGTCGCCGACCTGGTAACCGAGGACGCCTCCGATCACCGCGCCGGTCGCTGCGCCCACGCCGGTGCCCTTGGGCCGCTCGGTGAGCGTTTCGATGTGGCGGACTTCGCCCATCAGCGCCACGGGGGCGGCGGGGCGCTCGGGCGCCGCACGAGGCGTGCTCTTCGCGGTGGGCACCGGGGTGCCATCTGCCTTCACGGGGCTGCCGTCTTGCGGGCCGCAGCCGCCGAGGATGACCAGGCACGCCAGTGATCCGGCGGCGAGTGACGCGGTGATGCGGTCAACGGGATGCTTGTGATGGTGTTGGCGCTGCATGTTCGTGCTCCTGGCCCGTCCACGCGGGCTGTCTTCACCGTGCCGAATCGTCCGATGCCGCGCCGGCGCCGTCTGCCCGCTGCAGCCGCGGCGTCGCGTAGGACGAAAAGCCGTGCAGGCGCGCGCTGTAGGCCTGGGACTACAGGCGCTCGCTCGGTCGCCTGATGGCCCGGCAGACGCGGCCGTTGCACGATGGCGATCATCCGGGTTCACCCATGTCGGGCAGGCCACGGGAGCAGCAGGAGCGACATCATGCCGAACGACGAATGGGTGGAAGACGTGCGCCGCTGGTACTACGGCGGCAACCCGCCGGCGGCCGAGGCGGCCGAGGCCGATCCGGGCGCCGCTCCCTCGCTGGAGCTCGGCTATGAAGCCGCGCACCCGGCCCTGCAGGCGCGGCACTGGCCCGACGCCCCACCCCGCGCCGATCAGCGCTGAGCCACGCTCACCAGGTGTCGATCGGCGCGCTGCGGCGTTCGCCGACACGTGACGAGGCCAGCCCGCGCACCAGCCAGCGCCGGGTCTCGGCCGGATCGATCACCGCGTCGATCTCCAGCATCGCGGCCATGTGGATCGCCTTGCCGCGTGCGTACTGCGCGGCCACCAGCTTGTCGAAGAGCGCGTCGCGTTCCGCCCCTTCGGACGCCGCGGCCAGCTCCTTGCGGTAGCCCAGGCGCACCGCCCCTTCGAGCCCCATCCCGCCGAATTCGCCGGTCGGCCACGCCGCCGTGAGCGTGGGCGCATGAAAGCCGCCACCGGCCATCGCCATCGCGCCCAGGCCGTAGCCCTTGCGCAGCACGAGGGCGAGAAACGGCACGCGCAGGTGCGCGGCGGTGACGAACATGCGGCTCACGTGGCGCACCTGCGCCTTCTCCTCGATCTCCGGCCCCACCATGAAGCCCGGGGTGTCGATCAGCGAGACCATGGGCAGGCCGTGGGCGTTGCACAGCTGCATGAAGCGGGCCGCCTTGTCGGCGGCGTCGGCGTCGATGGCGCCCCCCAGGTGCACCGGGTTGTTGGCCAACAGCCCGACGGGCCGGCCTTCCAGGCGTGCGAGCGCCGTGAGAATGCCCACGCCGAAGCCTGAACGCAGTTCCAGCAAGGACCCAGTGTCGGCCACCCCCCGCATCACCTGGCGAACGTCGTAGGCACGCACGCGGTTCTCGGGCAGCACATCGCGCAGCGCCTGCGGGTCGCCGGCCGTCCACTCGTTCACCCGGCCCTGCAGGTAGCCCAGGTACTGCCTGGCCACCGCAACGGCCTGGGCCTCGTCGTCGACCAGCACGTCGATCACACCGTTCGCGTGCTGCACGCCGCTCGGGCCGACCTGCTCGGGCGTGTAGACGCCGAGCCCGCCGCCTTCGATCATCGCGGGGCCGCCCATGCCGATGTTGCTGTCGCGCGTGGCGATGATCACATCGCTGCAGCCGAGCAACGCGGCGTTGCCGGCGAAGCAGCGTCCGGCGGCGATGCCCACCACCGGCACCTGGCCGCTCAGGCGGGCATAGCTCGCGAAGGTGCGCAGGTGCAGGCCCGCGACGACGGGCACGTCGGTGTCGCCCGGACGGCCGCCGCCTCCTTCGGCAAACAGCACCACCGGCAGCTTCTGCTCGAGCGCGATGCCGAGCATGCGGTCGGTCTTCTCGTGGTTGCGCATGCCCTGCGTGCCGGCGAGCACGGTGGCGTCGTACGACATCACCACGCAGCGCGACTTGTCTTCGCCGAAGAGCGCGCCGTTGACGCTGCCGATGCCGGTGACCATGCCGTCGGCGGGCGTGTTGCGGATCAGGTCGTCGAGCTCGCGCCGGCGCGTCTGCGCGGCGAAGGCGAGCGCGCCGTACTCGATGAAGCTGCCCTCGTCACACAGGTCGGCGATGTTCTCGCGCGCGCTGCGCAGACCGAGCGCGTGTCGCCTGGCGATGGCCTCGGGGCGCCTGGCGTCGAGGGTGAGCGCGTGGCGGTCGAGCACTTCCTGCAGGTCGGCACGCAGCGCCGACGGCGTCGCCTGCTGCACCGGCGCCACAGGCGCCACCACCGTCGCAGCCTGCGCCGCGCCGAGGGTGACCAGCAGTTCGTCTTCGCCCACCGTGTCGCCAGCGGCCACCGCGATCTGCAGCACACGGCCGTCGGCCTCGGCCCGGATCTCGTGCTCCATCTTCATCGCCTCGAGCACCAGCAGGAGTTGGCCGGCGCGCACGTTCTCGCCGGGCGCCACCGCCAGTTGCACCACGGTGCCCGCCATCGGGGCCTGGATCGACGCGTTGGACATTGCGCTTGTCTCCTTGTGGCGGGCACTGTAGCGGCGGCACGTACCCACCCATGACACCGCTGCGACAAGCCCCGCAGACGACGCACAATGCGGCTCATGGCCTCACCGACCCAGATCACCGCCCGCTCCTTCACCGATGCCGCCGCCGCCCTGGCGCACGCCACCACCATCTACGACATGGGCATCGCCCACCTGCGCGACAGCCTGGTGCGCTTCGTCGGCGGCGAAGACCTGCAGCAGCACGTGCGCGCCTGCTACCCCTACCTGCGCGTACATACCGACACCGTGGCGCGCGCCGACTCGCGCCTGGCCTACGGCTTCGTGGCCGGCCCCGGCACCTACGAGACCACGCTGACACGCCCCGACCTGTTCCACGATTACTACCTGGAGCAGTTCACGCTGCTGCTCAAGAACCACGGCGTGACGCTCGAAGTGGGCCTGTCGAGCCAACCCATCCCGGTGCACTTCTCGCTGGCGGAGAACGACCACCTCGAAGGCAGCATGCCGCCCGAGCGGCGCCTGCTGCTGCGCGACCAGTTCGACCTGCCCGACCTGGCCGCCATGGACGACGGCATCGCCAACGGCACCTACGTGCCGCCGCTCGGAGCCGACGGAGAGCCGCGCCTGCCGCTGTCGCTCTTCACCGCGCCGCGCGTCGACTACTCGCTGCACCGCCTGCGCCACTACACCGGCACCGCGCCCGAGCACTTCCAGAACTTCGTGCTCTTCACCAACTACCAGTTCTACATCGACGAGTTCATCCAGCTCGGCCACGAGATGATGGCCGACCCGAACTCGGGCTACAGCGCCTTCGTGCAGCCGGGCAACGTGGTGCTGCGCCGCGCCGGCCTCGGCCCCCAGCCCGACGACGAGCTGCGCGTGGCCCCGCCGCGCCTGCCGCAGATGCCGGCCTACCACCTGGTGCGCGAAGACCGCACGGGCATCACCATGGTCAACATCGGCGTGGGCCCGTCCAACGCCAAGACCATCACCGACCACATCGCCGTGCTGCGGCCGCACGCGTGGATCATGCTCGGCCACTGCGCGGGCCTGCGCAACACGCAGGCGCTGGGCGACTACGTGCTCGCCCACGGCTACGTGCGCGAGGACCACGTGCTCGACGAAGAGCTGCCGTTGTGGGTGCCGATCCCGCCGCTGGCCGAGATCCAGGTGGCCCTGGAGGAGGCGGTGGCCGAAGTCACTCAGTTGAAGGGTTATGAGTTGAAGCGCGTGATGCGCACGGGTACCGTTGCCAGCACCGACAACCGCAACTGGGAGCTCCTGCCCTTCACGCACCAGCACACCACGCCGGAGCAGCGCTTCTCGCAGTCGCGCGCGATCGCGCTCGACATGGAAAGCGCCACCATCGCCGCCAACGGCTTCCGCTTCCGCGTGCCCTACGGCACCCTGCTGTGCGTGAGTGACAAGCCCCTGCACGGCGAGATCAAGCTGCCCGGCATGGCCAACCATTTCTACCGCGAGCGCGTCGACCAGCACCTGCGCATCGGCATCCGTGCGATGGAGCTGCTGCGTGAACAAGGGGTCGACCAGTTGCACAGCCGCAAGCTGCGCAGCTTCGCGGAAGTCGCTTTCCAATAGCCGCCCCGAGCCACACCGGGGAAAGAGGTCAGAACAACACCATGAACTTCCTGATCCTTTCCGCCCACGACTACCGCTCGCCACGCAAGGCGGGCATCCATTTCGTGGCGGCCGAACTGGCCAAGCTGGGCACGACCCGCTTCTTCTCGCTGCACTACAGCCTGTTGTCGAAGCTGAAGTCGGACCCGCGCCTCTCGCTCGACGCACTGGCCAACCGCAAGGGGCTCAGCCCCGATGGCGTCGAGTGCTACCTGTGGCGCACGCTGGTCCACCCGTTCGGCATGCGCTCGCCTGCGCTCGCCCCGCTCGAAGCGATGATGTTCCGCCACTACACCGCGCGGCCGAGCCCGGTGCTGGTCGAATGGATCCGCGAGGCCGACGTCGTGTTCTTCGAGAGCGGCATGTCGCCTGTGTTCTTCGACCAGGTGCGTCGCCACAACCCGAAGGCCCGCACGGTGTACATCGCCTCCGACGACCTCGACTCGATCGGTGCGGCCCGCTTCGTCAAGCGCACCTTCGCGCGCGTGGCCCCGAGCATCGGCACGATCTGCTTGAAGGCGCCCTCGATGACCGCCAACGTGGCGAGCGGCCCCAACGTGCGCGTGATCCCGCACGGCTTCGACTTCTCGGTCGACGAGCATGCCGACCCGTCGCCCTACCCCGAAGGCGTGCACGCGGTGTCGGTCGGCTCGATGCTTTTCGACCCGGAGTTCTTCGTGGTCGCCTCCCGCGAATTTCCGCAGGTGCAGTTCCACGTGATCGGCTCGGGCACCGGCCGCCGGCCCGGCTACGGCGCCAACGTGCTGGTGTACGACGAGATGCCGCACCGGCAGACGCTGCCCTACATCAAGCACGCGACGGTGGGCATCGCGCCCTACCGCGCCGCGTCCATCCCACCGCACCTGGGCGAGACCTCGCTCAAGCTGATGCAGTACGACCACTTCAAGCTGCCCGCGGTGTGCCCCCTGGCGATCGCCGGCGGCTTCAGCAACCGCTTCGGCTACGACCCGGGCGACCCCGCGTCCATCGTGCAGGCCATGCGCCAGGCGCTGGGTGCGCCCCGGGTGTCGGCGCGCCGGCACCTGCGCTGGTCGGAGGTCGTGCAGCGCATGCTGGAGCCGGCCGCCGGCGACGACACCCGCTCCGCGACGGCCTGACGGCGACATCAGCTCTGGCGGATGTGGCGGCCCGCGCGGTCGAGCATCGCCTGCAGCTCGCGGCGCTCGAAGCGCGACAGGAAGCCGTCGGCGCGGGCCCGGGCCTCGTACCGGCGGATCTCGGCCTGCTCGCGCTGCAACGAGCGGTATTCGCGACGGCTCAGGCGCCCGTCGTGCAGCGCGGCCTCGATGCGCGCGGCCTGGCGGGCCTGGCGCACGTCGATGTCGTCCTGAGGCGCATGGCCCATGGGGCGAGCCATCGCCCCCGCCGAGGCGGCGGCGATCAGGGCACCGAAAACGAGGGTCTTGAGGTTCAGCATGGTGAAGGTCCTTTCGTTGGCAGGCATCGAAGGTGAGCCCGTGCCGCTTCAACGGCAGCGTCTCGCGGCGGGCTGACGGCCTGGCGGGTAAAGAAGCTTGGCCCTGGCTTCACATCCCGCAACGATGTCAAGGCGGAGGTCTTGGCCATCGCGCATCGGTACATCGCTTGCCGCGCTCCGGAGGTGTCCAACATCCTGCGAGGCCCACCATGTCCAACGCCCTCTTTGCCTTCGACGACCGCGACGCCGGCCAACGCGCCGCCGACACCCTGCTCGAGCGCGGCCTGCCGCCGCAGGCGGTGCACGTTCACGTGCACACGCCCTACGAGGAGTCGCTGCCGCGCCAGGCCGACGAGCAGATCACCGGCGGGCTGCTCACCAACCTGGCCGACCTGTTCCAGGGCGTATTCGAGTGGGGATCGTCGCGGCACGACGCCGCAAGCTACGAGGAAACCGTGCGCCGTGGCGGCCTGGTGCTGAGCGTGGACGCCGACACCGACGACGAGCGCAGCACCGTCGACGAACTCATGATGGCCGCAGGCTGCACCCGTCATACCGACTGGCGCGGCGCCCCGCGGGCCTGAATCGCGACCGCTTGCGCCGTAGTGTTCGTTCACATCGCCGCTACACCGCAAGGCTCATCAATTTAGGGGATCAGGGAGTCTCCCGGCCCACACAGGCGCGCGGGCACACTAGACTCAGCGCCGGCGGAGCGACATGCGTGGCCCGCGACTTGCACCGCCACCGCTGCTTTGCCCCCCGTGCCATGAGCCGTCCCGAGAGCCCTCCCGAACCCCGCCCCATCACCGAGGCACGCCTGCTCGCGATGGTGAACGCGAGCGGCGACAGCTTCTGGGAGTCCGACGTGCAGCGGCGCTTCGTGCACGTGAGCGACAACATGTGCCGCATGATGGGGTATCCGCGCGAAGAGCTGATGGGCCGCTCGGTGGTCGACTTCATGACGCCCGAGTACCGCGCCGAGATCGTGCGCATGGCCGCCTCGCGCGCCGAGGGCAACAACCCGCTGGCCCACACGCAGCCGATCCGCCACGAAGGCGAGTTCTTCCGCAAGGACGGCTCGCGCCTGTGGATCGAGACGGTGTCGGTGCCGGTGTTCGACGACGACGGGGCCACGCACATCGGCTACTTCGGCATCACGCGCGACGTGAGCGAACGCAAGCGGGCAGAGCAGGCGCTGCGCGAGGCCAACCAGCGGCTTGAAGCGCAGCTCGAGCGCATCAACGAACTGCACGCGCAGATGCACGAGCAGTCGATCCGCGACGAGCTCACCGGCGTGTACACGCGGCGCCACTTCGTCGACGTGGCGCAGCGCGAGATGGACCGCGTGCGCGAGGAAGGCGGCGCACTGTCGCTGGTCATGATCGACCTCGACCACTTCAAGACGATCAACGATGCGCACGGCCACCTGGTGGGAGACGTGGCCCTGAAGGCGGTGGGCACCATGCTCGTGGCCACCACGCGCAGCGAAGACCTGGCCTGCCGACTGGGCGGCGAGGAGTTCGCCGTGCTGATGATCGACACCGACCACGACACCGCCATCGCCCGCGCCGAAACCTGGCGCGCCACGCTGGCGGCCACGAGCGTGCTGGCCGACGGCATCGTGCTCAGGCTCACCGCCTCGTTCGGGGTGGCCACCTTCCCGTCACAGGCAGGCAGCCTCTCGGACCTGCTGCGACTGGCCGATCACCGCATGTACAACGCCAAGGCGCTCGGGCGCGACCGCGTGGCCGGCGAAGCCGCCGACCGCTGATCGCTGACCACGCGGCGGGGCGGCTACGCCGATTCCGAGCGCGCGCCCTGGTCCTGCAGGTACACAGCGCCCGCCACCTTCTCGTCGGCCGCCTTCTTCAGGTTGGCGCGCCGCCACAGCCAGGTCTTGATGGCCTGGGGCAGGATGGTCAGGCAGTTGGCGTAATAGATCGCCTTGAAGCCGAGCAGGCGCGGGCCCACCGGCGTGTCGCGGAAGAGGTCGCCCGCCAGGATGGACAAGAGCGCCTCCTGCATGCGCCACATGTTGCGCGGGTTCATGAAGATGTTGCGGATGGCCGGCGAGGTGATGCGGTAGATGAACCACGAGAACATCGCCGGGCCGTGCTTCATCACCTTCTCGAAGCGCTTGAACTGCTTGGCGGCGGCGCGCGTCTCGCCCCTGAGCCACAGGTCGACGCCGGCAGCGGCCTCGAAGGAGCTGTTCATCGCGAGAAACACGCCCGAGGAGAACATCGGGTCGACGAAGGCATACGCGTCGCCCACCATGACGAAGCGGTCGCCGCGGCAGAACCTGCTGTTGTAGGCGTAGTTGCCGGTGGTGGTGGCCGGCTCGATCATCTCGGCGTCCTTCAGGCGCTCGGCGAGCTTGGGCGCGAGCGCGATGGTCTGCATCAGGAAGTCGTCGAGGCTCGCGCCCTTGCGGTGCTCCTTGAAGTAGCCCGGATGCGCCACCGCGCCCACGCTCGTGGTGCCGTCGCGCAGCGGGATGAACCAGAACCAGCCGTGGTCGAACCAGAAGAGGCTGATGCTGCCTTCCAGCCGCCCCGGCGCGCGCTTGGCACCGCGGAAGTGGCCGAAGATCGCGGCGCTCGCATGGCGCGGATTCTTTTCCTTCACGTCGAACTGGTTCGACAGCAGCGTGTCGCGGCCGCTCGCGTCGATCACGTAGCGCGGACGCCATTCGGTCTCCCGTCCCTCGGCGTCCTTCACCTTCACCAGGGCGCGCTGGTCGCCACCCTGTCCCGCGTCCATGTCGACCTTGAGCACGCGCTGGTTCTCGAAGGTGCGCGCGCCCAGCTTGGCGGCGTGGCGGAAGAGCAGCTCGTCGAACTCCGAACGCCGCACGTGCACGGCGTAGGGGAAGGACTTGTCCATCGCCTCGGCGAAGAAGAAGCGGCTGGTGTGCTCGTGCCAGGGCGAGATGAACTCGGCGCCGAGCTTGAGGATGCCGATCCTCTCGACCTCCTGGCGCACGCCCAGGCGGTCGAAGAGCGGCATGTTCATCGGCAGCAGCGACTCACCGATGTGGAAGCGCGGGTGCTGGGCTTTTTCGAACATCACCACGTCGTGGCCCTTGTCGGCCAGGAGGGCCGCCACGGTGGAGCCGGCGGGGCCCCCGCCGATGACGACGACATCCGGGCTGGTGCCGGTGAACTGCTGCGGTGCCATATCGAAATTCCTCGTACAGGGTGATCCGGCGAAGTGTAGCGACGGGACTCCGCCCCGATGTGCGCTGGCGCATGCGTGGCACACTGCCGCCCGCTTCGGCCCGACACACCGCACGCCCGCATGACCACGACCGAGTACTACCTGATCGCGATGGTGATCATCTTCAGCGTGCCGTACCTCATCTGGCGCCTGGGCCGCACCGACTACTTCGCGCCGCTGGTGGTGGTGCAGACGGTGGCCGGCATCCTGCTCGGCCCGGGTGTGCTGGGGGCGGCGTTTCCCGACTTCCACGCGCAGGTCTTCAGTCCGCCGGTGATCCAGTCGCTCAACGGGCTGGCGTGGTGGGCGGTGATGCTCTTCGTGTGGATCGCCGGCATCGAGCTCGACCTGAAGAAGGCCTGGCAACACCGCCGCGAAAGCGGCATCACCGCCGGGCTGGCGCTGGGCGTGCCGTTGGCGCTGGGCTGCGCCGTGGCGGCGGTGATGATCCAGTGGCCGGGATGGCTCGGGGGCCGGGCGAACGGCTGGCAGTTCGTGCTCGGCGTGGGCATGGCCTGCGCGGTGACGGCCCTGCCGGTGCTGATCCTGCTGATGGAGAAGATGGAGATCCTGCGCCAGCCACTGGGCCAGCGCATCCTGCGCTATTCGAGCCTGGACGACATCGCCATCTGGGGCGTGCTCGCGATCATCGTGATGGACTGGGAGCGTGTGGGCCGGCAGGCACTCTTCCTTGCCGGCTTCGCCCTCGTGGGGCTGCTGTTCCGCCGGCTGATGCAGCGCATCCCGCCGCGCGACCGCTGGTACGTGGGCCTCATCTGGCTCGGGGTGTGCGGCTTCGCGGCCGACTGGGCCGGGCTGCACTTCGTGGTGGGCGCCTTCCTCGCCGGCGCCATCATCGACACCCACTGGTTCGACCAGGACCAGCTCGACGGGCTGCGCCACAACGTGCTGCTGGTGGCCGCGCCGGTCTACTTCCTCAGCACCGGGCTGCGCACCGACTGGACGGTCGGCGGGGCCTCAGTCTTCATCGCCGCGGGCGCGCTGCTGGTGGCCGCGGTGGGGGGCAAGCTCGCCGCCACGCATCTCGCCGGCCGCATCCTGAAGTGGGACCGCGAGGAAGGCCGCCTCATCGGCTGGCTGCTGCAGACCAAGGGGCTCGTAATGATCATCTTCGCCAACGTGCTGCTCGACAAGCAGCTCATCAGCGGCGAAACCTTCACCGCGCTGCTGCTGATGGCGGTGGCCAGCACCATGCTGACGACCCCGCGGGTGGCCCCCCATCTGGCGCGCCTGTCGCACATCGTGCAAAGGTCCACATGACCGGCTGTTACGAGCGGCGCGGGGAGGGGCGGCCGTTAGAATGCGGCCTGTTTTTTCGACGCATTCCCAGGGCGCGAGCACTCGCGACGGCGACTTGTTCAACCGCTCCCCCGCCGCCCGAAGGTCAACGTCAGTTGCATGAACCCGCTTGCCACCCCTGATCTTGCTTCGCAGGCCAGCCCTCCTCCCGACCTTTCGCCTCTGAGCTTTCGCCGGCTGCGGCCGGCCGGCGGCAACCCCTTGCCCGACGTGCTGGGCGGGCGCTGGGTGGGGGCTTCCCCCGAGGCGATCGACACGCCGGTGATCGCCCCGCGCCTGGCGGCGGGCGAAGCCCTGCTCGACGCCTGGTCCAGCACCGGGCCGCTGCAGTCGCGGCAGCACGGCTGCGTGCAGTACGTGACCGATGGGCAGTGGCTGCACGGCTGCGCGGTGATCGACGACCGCGCCCCCTCCAACGGGGGCGTGCATGCCGCCACCCAGCGCGCCTACGCCGACATCTTCGCCGTGCTCTCGGCCACGCCCTGCACGCACCTGTTGCGGCTGTGGAATTACCTCGCCGACATCAACGCCGCGGCCGATGGCAGCGAGCGCTACCGGCAGTTCAACGCAGGGCGCCAGCAGGCCTTCCTGGAGGCACAGCGCAGCGCCTTCGAGGGCTCGCCTGCCGCCTGTGCCCTGGGCACGCACGGCGGGCCGCTGCGGGTGTATTTCCTCGCCGGGCGCACCCCGCCGGTGGCGATCGAGAACCCCCGCCAGGTCAGCGCCTACCGATATCCCGACACCTATGGCCCGCGCGCGCCCACGTTCTCGCGCGCCGCGCTGGCCGAAGTGGGCGGCGGCCGGCAGGCGCTCTTCATCTCGGGCACGGCGAGCATCGTCGGGCACGCGAGCATGCACCTGGGCGACGTGCGCCGCCAGACGGAAGAGAGCCTCACCAACCTCGCGGCCGTGCGCGACGCGGCCACTGCGCGGGCGGGGCAGGCGTTTGCCGCCGGCGACATGTTCTACACGGTGTACGTGCGCCAGGCGGCCGATCTGCCGGTGGTGCGCGAGGTCTTCGAGCGTGCCGTGGGCCCGGCGAGTCTCGCCGCCCGCGAAGCGGTCTACCTCCATGCCGACATCTGCCGCGCCGAGCTGCTGGTGGAGATCGAAGCGCACGGCTTCATCGAGCGCGTGCGGAGCGGCACTTGAGCGCCCGCCCCTGGTTCGTGCTCGTGGCGGCGGCATGCGCGGTGCTGGCCACGGCACCGAGCGTCGCGGTCGAGCCCGCCGTTCAGGCACCGTCGCCCGCGGCGAGCGCGGCCGGCGACGCCCCAGCCACCACACCCCCGCCGCCCGTCAAGAGCGGACTCAAGCCGCTGTGGGAGCTGGGCCTCGGGGCCTCCGGCGTGCGCCTGCCCGACTACCGCGGATCGAGCGTCAGCCACAACTACCTGCTGCCGCTGCCCTACGTGGTCTACCGCGGCACCTGGCTGCGGTCCGACCGCGACGGCACGCGCGCAATGCTCTTCGACTCGCCGCGCGTCAAGCTCGACCTGAGCTTCGGCGCGGCCGCGCCGTCGCGCAGCGGCAACCCGGCCCGCGAAGGCATGCCCGACCTGCCCGGCAACGTGGAGGTGGGCCCGAGCCTCAACATCACGCTCGACCAGGAGGTGCGCAAGCGCTGGACGCTCGACCTGCGCCTGCCGGTGCGCGGCGTGGTCACGCTGGAGAGTTCGCCGCGCTATGCCGGCGCCACCTTCTCGCCCAACCTCAACTTCGACCTGAAGGACCCGACACACGGGTGGAACGTGGGCTTCCTGACCGGCCCGCTCTTCGCCAACCGGCGCTATCACCAGCAGTACTACGAAGTCGCTCCGGCCTATGCGCGGCCCGGTCGCCCGGCCCACCAGACGCGCGGCGGTTATGCCGGCTGGCAGACCATCGCCGCCACCTCGAAGCGCTTCGGCCACACCTGGTTCGGCGCCTTCGCCCGCCTGGAGAACCTCAATGGCGCGGTGTATGCCGACAGTCCGATGGTCAAGCGCAACTCGGCGCTGACGGTCGGGTTCGGCGTGTCGTGGGTGCTGGCCACGTCGGAGACGATGGTCGAGAGCCGGTACTGACCCCTGACCGCACCGTGAAATTGCTGCACCAGGTCGTCGTCGGCTTCTTCTTCTACCTCGCGCTGCTGCTGCTGGGCATCGGCTCGTTGAGCTGGAACCTCATCAGCTGGGTGATCTACCCCTTCATGCCGCGCGAGCGGGCGCGCGACGTCGGCCGGGCCGCGATCGCCGGCGGCTACCGGCTGTTCTGGTGGTGGCTGCAACTGACCGGCGTGATGCGCCTCAGCTATGACGGCATCGACGGCCTCAACCGCGATGCCGGCCTCATCATCGCGCCCAACCACCCGACCGCGCTCGACGCGCTGCTGGTGGTGGCCCGCGTGCCGCGCGGCGTGTGCATCATGCGCGCGTCGCTGATGCACAACCCCTTCCTCGGCGCCGGGGCACGGCTGGCGCGCTACATCCGCAACGACCCTCCGGCAGGCCTGGTGCGCAGCGCCGTCGCCAACCTCAAAGCCGGTGGGCAGCTCGTGATGTTCCCCGAGGGCACGCGCACGGTGACACCGCCGGTCAACCCTTTCCTGCCCGGTCTCACGCTCATCGCGCACAAGGCCGGCGTGCCCATCCAGACGGTGATCGTCGAAACCACCACCGGCTACCTCGGAAAGGGCTGGCCGGTGTGGAAGCCGCCGCACTTCCCGATGGTCTATCACGTGCGGCTGGGCGAGCGCTTCGCGCCCGATGCGGACCACCAGGGCCTGTCGAAGCGGCTCGAAGACTATTTCCGGCGGGAACTCAGCGCATGAGGTCCACGCCTTCGGCCAGCCACCTCGTCCTGATCCCGAGCTACAACACCGGGCCGCAGGTCTACGCGACGGTGAAGGCCGCGCGAGCGCAGTGGAACCCGGTCTGGGTCGTCACCGACGGCAGCACCGACGGCACTCCGGCCGGCCTGCAGGCCCTGGCGGCAGCCGACCCGGGGCTGCGCGTGATCGTGCTGCCCGCCAACGTCGGCAAGGGCGCGGCGGTGCTGCACGGGCTGGAAGCCGCGCGGGCCGCGGGCTTCACCCATGCGCTCACGATGGACTCCGACGGCCAGCACCCCGCCGATCTGATCCCGCAGTTCATGCAGGCCTCGCAGCGACGCCCCGACACCATGGTGCTGGGCCGGCCGGTGTTCGACGCCTCGGCGCCACTGCTGCGCGTGCGCGGGCGGCGCGTGTCGAACTGGTGGACCAACCTCGAGACCCTGGGCGCAGGCGTGGCCGACTCCCTCTACGGGTTTCGCGTCTACCCGGTCGAGGGCCTGATCGCGGTGATGCGCGGACAGCCGTGGATGCGCCGCTTCGACTTCGACACCGAAGCCGTGGTGCGCCTGGCCTGGCGCGGGGTCAAGCCCGTCAACCTCGACGCGCCGGTCAAGTACCTCTCGGCCGAGGAAGGCGGCGTCTCGCACTTCCGCTACGGGCGCGACAACGTGCTGCTGAGCTGGATGCACCTGCGCCTGATGGTCGAATTTGCGCTGCGCCTGCCCGGCCTGCTGTGGCGCAAGGCGAGACGGCGCCCGCCCTTCCAGGCATGAGCATGCCGGCCGAGCTCGTCGCCAACGCCCAGGAGCGCGCCGGCTGGGCGGCCGAGCTGGCCGCACGCGTGCGCCTGCACTTCGTGCTCAAGACGGTGGGCATCAGCGCCTTCATCTGGGTCTTCTTCATCGGCTACTTCTGGGTGCTGCGCCACCCGGTCTACCCCGTGACCCTGATGCCGGTCACGGCGATCGACCGGCTGGTGCCGTTCCAGCCGGTGATGCTCGGGCCCTACCTCACGCTGTGGTTCTACGTGGGCATCGTGGCGGGCCTCGCGCCGAGCTTTCGCCACCTGATCGTGCACGGGCTGTGGGCCACCGCGCTGTGCATCACCGGCCTGGCGATCTTCTACTTCTGGCCCACCGCCGTGCCGCCGCGCCCGTTCGACGCCACGGGCTACCCCGGCTTCGCGCTGCTGCAGGGGGTCGACGCGCCGGGCAACGCCTGCCCGTCGATGCACGTCGCGGTCGCGGTCTTCACCGCCATCGGCTTGAGGAGCCTGCTGCGCGGCATCGGGGCGCCGCGCTGGCTGCGGCTCCTCAACGCCGCCTGGTGCCTGGCCATCGTCTACTCGACGCTGGCCACCAAGCAGCACGTCGCGCTCGACGCGGTCGCGGGTGTGCTGCTGGGCACCACTTTTGCACTTTTTTCCCTGCGTTGGCGGCCCGGCGGCTGGTCGGCCGACGGGGTGCGCCTGAGCGCAGGGGATATCATCCGACGACAGTCGTTTTGACACGGAAATCGGTCGCTGAG
>DASWSY010000373.1:0-7216 GCA_036402415.1 Rhizobacter sp.
GCTTCCCGCAACGCATTTGCAGTTGCCACAGCGTCAGAGCGACAGCGACGCGGCGACGCACGCCAACTCGTCGGGCATCGATCGGTACGACGGGATGAACCGTCGCGAGGCCGCGAACACGGCGTCAAGCCACGGGAACGACGAATCGCACATTCACGTCAGCCCAAAGAAGCGCGACCGCCGCGACGGCATGATGCCGGCCCAGCAGCGCTAAGCCGCGGGAATCAACCGGTCGGCCTGCGGCCAGACGACAGGCCAATCCCCGTGGCCAGGGCGGAATCGCGCTATAACGGCGACAGGACGCGGACGCCAAATCGGCCGACCGCGTGACAGATCGGCTCGTTGGCCACGCGTGGATTCAGGCGGGCGTGACGATCGCCAGATCGTTTGCCACGTGACCGGGGGACCATGTCGCAGCCACTCTCATTGCTCATCGATCGCTGGAAAGCGGACGAACACGCGACGCATCGCACCTGGTTCCTGTGGGAAGAGCGACTGAAGAACTTTCGGTCGATTCGACGTGGTATCGGTCAAGTGGTGCGTGAGGTCGAGGCGGGAACATTCGGGAACGCCTACCGGGGATCGTCTCTGGAGACGGTCGTCGGATCCATCGCCGAGCAGCGGCAGATCTTCAAGGGCGCAGACCATGCCTTTCTGTGGAAGCCGAAACTGCGCATTCCCGACATCTACGAAAACCCGGTCAATCAGCGTGCGTTCGGCCAGTTGCTCCATGCATGCGACTGTTGCGACAACGCAGAGGCGCTGGTGGAGGCGGTACACCGCATCGATGCGCTCAAGATCAAAGGGCTCGGTCCGGCCGTAGCGAACCTGCTGTACTTCATCCATCCGACCTTCGTGTTGCCGTTCAACACCGCCATCGTCAACGGCTACAACGCCGTGACCGGCAGCAATGTCAAGCTCGGACGTTGGGACCACTATCTGTCCATGCGCGAGGGTGCGATGAGGCTGAACGCCACCTACCGGCATCAGTTGTCCAACGATCTGGGCGCGATCGCCGGCCTGCTGTTCGACATCGGCAGCGGCCGCTACTCGGCGCCTCCGCGTGGGGACGATGCCCAAGGACTGGCAGCGTGGGAAGAGGACCTGTCGCGGGTGCGAGAAGAGTCCGCCGCGGCGGCGAAGCAGTGGGCTGCCGCGCGCGAGAGCGACACCACCCATACCCAAATCCAAGGGTGGCTGCGCGATCTGGGCAAACGCCTGGGGTTCTCCGTGTGGATTGCATCGAACGACCGCGGGCGTGCGCATGAAGGCGGGCAGTTGGGTGACGGTTGCCTGACCGAGTTGCTCCCGAGCGCCATGGGCAGCGCCGACGCGGTGCGGCTGATCGACGTGGTGTGGGTCGAGTCGTCGACGCAGAAAGTGGCGGCGGCCTTCGAGGTGGAACACTCCACGTCCATCTATTCTGGGATCGTGCGCATGCTGGACCTGGCACTTGGAACCGAGGTCGGCGCGGCCAGCACCTTGTTCCTGGTCGCCCCCGACAACCGGCGCGACGATGTGGCAGCCCAGCTTCGTCGCCCGGCGTTCTCCCGAGTGTCGAAGCTCGGCATCCGCTATCTGCCGTACAGCCAGCTCCAGCAACACCGGGACGCCATTGCCCGGTTCGGCAGCGGACTCAAACCGGTCCTGGAGATCTCCCAGTTGCTGTGAGCGCGGGAGAGGCGAGACATGCCTGGCCGACTCCCGTGTCCTGTGACCCTTGCGCGGTAAGGCACTTTCATTTGGACGCTTGACTCTCCCATTGTGGGAAGCTTGAGACTTCGTTTCATGCCGACAAGACGGCCATGAAAGGACTCCGATGAACACCGCCACCTTGCTGCACCCAGCCGTGCCCACACGCGAATGGTCTTTCCCCGTGGAAGGCATGACCTGCGCCTCCTGCGTGCTGCGCGTCGAGAAATCGCTCGCCGCCGTGCCCGGCGTCGCAGACGTGACGGTGAACCTGGCCACCGAGGCCGCGACGGTCCAGGCCGACGCGTCGGTCACCCCCGATGCGCTGCAGGCGGCGATCGAGAAGGCCGGCTACAGCGTGGCCGCGCAAACGCTGGAGCTGCAGATCGAGGGCATGACCTGCGCTTCCTGCGTTGGCCGCGTCGAGAATGCCTTGAAGCGTGTGCCCGGTGTCGTGAACGCCGAAGTCAATCTGGCCACCGAGCGTGCCCAAGTGCGGATGGCTGGCAGCGCGGACGCGGCAGCCCTCATCGCGGCCGTCGAAAAAGCCGGTTACACCGCCAAGCCTGCGACGGATGCAGATCAGCCGTCTTCTGGTGCCGCCTCCTCGCCAAAACTTCCCGACTGGTGGCAGGTGGCCGTCGCCGCCGTGCTGTCGTTCCCACTGGTCGTCCCGATGGTCGCCGACCTGTTCGGCCTCGACTGGATGCTGCCGGGATGGCTTCAGCTCGCCTTGGCCACCCCGGTGCAGTTCTGGCTGGGTGCGCGTTTCTACAAGGCGGGCTGGAAGGCGCTGCGCGCCGGCGCCGGCAACATGGACCTGCTGGTGGCACTCGGCACGAGCGCCGGTTATGGCTTGAGCGTGTACCAGTTGTGGGTGCACAGCGGTCACGGCATGACGCACCTCTACTTCGAGGCGTCCGCGGTGGTGATCACCCTGGTGCTGCTGGGCAAGTGGCTCGAAGGCCGCGCCAAGCGACAGACCACGGAGGCGATCCGTGCGCTGAACGCGCTGCGTCCGGAGCATGCCCGTGTGCGTCGCGCGGGCGTCGATGTCGACGTGCCGGTTGCTGCCGTCAAGGTGGGTGACCTGGTGGTCATCCGCCCCGGCGAGCGGGTGCCGGTGGATGCCGAGGTGGTGGAAGGCGCAAGCCAGGTCGACGAGTCGCTGATCACGGGCGAGAGCCTCCCGGTGGCCAAGCACGTCGGCGACAAGCTGACCGGCGGCTCGGTGAACGCCGAAGGCCTGCTGGTCGCCAGGACGAGCGCCGTGGGCGCCGAGTCGACGCTGTCGCGCATCGTGCGCCTGGTGGAGTCGGCGCAGGCCAAGAAAGCGCCGATCCAGCGCCTGGTGGACCGGGTGAGCGGCGTCTTCGTGCCGGTGGTGATCGGCATTGCGGCCATCACCTTGCTCGGCTGGGGGCTCGCCACCGGCAACTGGGAAACCGCCATCCTGAACGCGGTCGCGGTACTCGTCATTGCCTGCCCCTGTGCCCTGGGACTCGCCACCCCGACTGCCATCATGGCCGGCACCGGCGTCGCCGCCCGCCACGGCATCCTCATCAAGGACGCCGAAGCCCTTGAAGTCGCGCACAGCGTGAAGGTGGTCGCATTCGACAAGACCGGCACGCTGACCGAGGGCAAGCCGGAGTTGGTGGCCTTCGAAGCCGCCGATGGTCAACATGCCGCGCTGCTCGGCACCACGGCGGCAATCCAGGCGAACAGCGAGCACCCATTGGCTCGTGCCGTGATGGATGCAGCACGCCGAGACCAGGTCGGTGTGCCGATGGCGAGCGACGTGCGCGCCGTGGCAGGGCGAGGCATGGCCGCCACGGTGCGAGGCCGGGCGCTGCGGCTCGGCAGCACACGCTTCATGGAAGAGCTGCGCGTTGACCTCTCGCCGCTCAAGTCACGCGCGATCGAACTCGAATCGCAAGGCCGGACCGTGTCCTGGCTCGCAGAGGCCGGAGATCAACCGAGGCTGCTCGGCTTGCTCGCCTTCGGCGACGCGGTCAAACACAGCGCTGCGAAGGCGGTTCAGCGACTGCGTGATCTGGGCGTGAAGACAGTGCTCGTGACCGGCGACAACCGCGGCAGCGCCCGCATGGTGGGCGAGCAACTGGGGCTGGACGAGATCGAGTCCGAAGTGCTGCCCGAGGACAAGGCCAACATCGTCGGCCGATTGAAGCTCGGGGGCGACCGGGTGGCCATGGTGGGCGACGGCATCAACGATGCGCCGGCGCTGGCCGCCGCCGACGTGGGCATCGCCATGTCCACCGGCACGGACGTCGCCATGCATGCGGCAGGCATCACGCTCATGCGTGGCAACCCGGCGCTCGTGGCCGATGCGATCGACATTTCACGCCGCAGCTACGCCAAGATCCGTCAGAACCTCTTCTGGGCGTTCGTCTACAACGTGGTCGGCATCCCGCTTGCAGCCTTCGGCTTGTTGAGCCCCGTGATCGCCGGCGCGGCGATGGCTTTCAGCAGCGTGAGTGTCGTCACCAACGCCTTGATGCTGCGCCGTTGGAAAGGAAGCGAAGAATGAAGCACGCCGCAACAGACACCGTGGCCTCCGGTCCCTACAACATCGGGGAGGCCGCCAGCCGCTCGGGCGTCACCGCCAAGATGGTCCGACACTACGAGTCGCTCGGCTTGCTGCCCAAGGTCGGCCGGACCGACTCCGGCTATCGCCAGTACACGGACAAGGAGGTGCACACCCTGCGCTTCATCCGTCGCGGCCGCAGCCTCGGCTTCAGCATGTCGGAGATCTCCGAGCTGCTCAAGCTGTACCAGGACCGGCGCCGCGCGAGCGCGAACGTCAAGAAGATCGCACTCGCCCATGTCGAGGACCTGAACCGCCGCATGGAAGAAATGGCCGCCATGAAGCGCACGCTGGAGCGCCTGGCCGAGTGCTGTCACGGCGACCATCGGCCCGACTGTCCCATCCTCGACGAACTGGCGGATTGACATGCCCGTGATCAAGATCCTGCCGCACCCGGACTACGCGCCCCAGGGTTCCACCATCAATGCTGTACCCGGCACGTCCATCTGCGAGGCGCTGCTCGAGAACGGGATCGACATCGAGCATGCCTGCGAGATGTCATCGGCCTGCACAACGTGCCACGTGGTCGTTCGCCAGGGGTTCGAGTCGCTCAACGAGATCGAGGAAGGTGAGGAGGACCTCCTGGACCGCGCCTGGGGACTTGAGGCGCAGTCCCGGCTGTCATGCCAGGCCGTGCTCGCCGATCAGGACGTCACCATCGACATACCCCGATACACCATCAACCACGCCCGCGAATGAGCCACGAACCCGAGAAGCCTCCTGCAGAGTCCAAGTCGCACTGGGAGGAGGTCTACAACACGCGCGCACCGGAGGCGGTCAGTTGGTACGCCCCGCACCTCATGACCTCGCTTGCCTATCTGAAGCGCACGGGAATGCCGCACACGGCGGCGATCGTCGACATCGGCGGTGGCGAGTCGACCCTGGTGGACGACCTGCTGGACGACGGGTACCTAGACGTCTCCGTGCTGGACCTGTCGGCCAAGGCACTTGAGGTCGCACGGGCGCGACTCGGCGCCCGCGCCGCAGCGGTGAAGTGGCATGAGGCCGATGTGCTGACGCACGCATTCGAGCCGGAGTCCGTTGACATCTGGCACGACCGGGCCGTGTTCCATTTCCTGACGCATGAGTTGGACAAGCAGCGGTATGTGTCCAAGGTCCTCAACGCCTTGCGTCCAGGCGGCTATGCCATCGTCGGGACGTTCGGCCCAGCGGGACCGACTCAATGCAGCGGTCTGCCCGTCGCCCGCTACGCCCCAGACGATCTCCACGACGAATTCGGCTCGCGCTTCCGGCTCATCGAAAGCCGTGTCGACCTGCACACCACCCCGTGGGGAAGCCAGCAGCAGTTCGTCTACTGCTTCTGCAGACTGGAGTGATGGGACGCGCGTTTGGGAGCGTTGATTGCTCAGGGGGAGCACCCCTTGTCAACAAAATGGAGCTCCCATGACCTGCAATGCCAACTCCCTGAAGACCGTTTCCCGCAAAGGCGTCTCGACCAAGACAGCTGGTGTCCTGCTGGCCATCGCGCTGGGTTCTGGCGTGGCCTTCGCCCAGACAGCCGGCCACGGCTCCGATCAGATGAAGAAATCGATGGAGTCGGGCATGAAGAGCATGCAGTCGATGTCCATGAGCGGCGACACCGACAAGGACTTCGCCATGATGATGAAGATGCACCACCAGCAGGCCCTGGAGATGGCAAAGGTGGAGGCCGAGCACGGCAAGTCGCCTGAGCTCAAGAAGATGGCCGCCAAGATCATCAAGGACCAGACCCAAGAGATCGAGCAACTCGACAAGTGGATGATGAAGAACAAGTGAGCGGCGTCGGGGTGCCCGTGCAATCCTTGACGGCGCTCAATGTCTGGACCGCCAAGTCACCTTGCCTCCCGGTAGACTGGCGGCATGTTGCTGCACAAGGCACCCCGGCGCTGGATCGCGAGCTTGCTTGCGGCCGTGCTCGTGTGCCTGCAGTTGGCCACCGCCGCTTACGCTTGCGCGAGCCCCGGTAAACCTGGACCGTCGATGGTCGCCATGCCAGACATGCCGGACTGTCCCGGGATGACGGAGCTTGACGACCAGTCGCCCCTGCTGTGCAAGGCGCACTGCGACCGCGACAAACAGTCGGTGAACACGGCACCCTTGGCCGACCCCGCTCCACTGCTTGCGATCGACTGGCTGCTCACCCGGCTGATCGTGTCGCACCCTGCAGCCGCCACCGAGGCGGATGCACTGCCGGCCATGATGGCCGCCCACACCGGACCTCCCCACGGAGCGCCACCGGTGTATCTCGCTTTGCTCGTTCTGCGCAATTGATCCCCTGAAGGGTCGGATGCCGCTGCACAAGGCAGCCGCATCCGTTCGTGTCTTCAGGCTGTGGGATCTTGTGGAGAACCGAGATGTTGAACTTCGTTGTGGCCGGGCGATTCCGCCGGCTGGTTGTCGCCGTGGCACGCCTTCGGCTGGCCCCGGTCGTTGTGGTGACCGCGGGTTGCGCGCTCATCACGCCATCCTGGGCGGGCACGTTGACCTTCCAGGACGCCTTGAACCTCGCGGAGCAGCGTTCGCCGACCCTGCGGGCGCGCCAGGCCGGCGTTGAGGGCGCGTACGAGGGCCTGAGCGCGGCGGGCCAGCTGCCCGATCCCAAACTCGCCGTCGGTGTCGAGAACTACCCCGTGACCGGCGCGGACCGGTTCAGCTGGAACCGGGAGTCGATGACCATGCGGCGCATCGGCGTGATGCAGGAGGTGCCGAACGCGGCCAAGCGCGCAGCCCAACGCGGTAGTGCCGAGGCCAGGGCCGAACGGGAACGCGCCATGCTGGAGGCCGAGCGCTTGTCTGTGCGCCGCGAAGCCGCCGTGGCGTGGCTGGCGCAGCACTACGCCGAACGCAAACTCCAGGTCTTCTCAACGCTCGAGCGCGAGAACCAAGTTCTGCAGAGCACGTTGGCCGCACGTATCGCTG
>DASWSY010000374.1:0-13742 GCA_036402415.1 Rhizobacter sp.
GCCTGCACGCTGGTGGCGGCGTAGGCGGCCAGCAGGGCGATGGAGAACATGGCGGCGAGCAGCAGCAGGATGGCGCCCCACAGCTTGCGGGAAACGGAAACGTTGTTGAGTGTCATGGTTCTTGTGGACGCGGGTGCAAAAAAACGTTCTTCAGAAACAGCTCGGGCGGTGAAAGATCACCGCCCGACGGGCAGACAAGGCGTGGAGCGCCTCAGTGCGATTCGTCCATCAGGCCCATGTCGGGGCTGGCCATCAGCGACTCGATGTCCATCATGATCAGCATGCGGTCGTTGACGCTGCTGATGCCGGTGATGAAGCTGGTGTCGACGGCCGAGGCCATCTCGGGGGCCGGCTTGATCGACTCGGCCGAGAGTTCGAGCACGTCGGAGACCGAGTCGACGACGGCGCCGACCACGCGGCCCTTGACGTTCAGCACGATCACGACGGTGAAGCTGTTGTACTCGGCGGTCTCGCAGCCGAGCTTCAGGCGCAGGTCGACGATCGGCACGATCACGCCACGCAGGTTGACCACGCCCTTGACGAACTGCGGCGCGTTCGCGATGCGGGTGGGCACTTCGTAGGAACGGATCTCCTGAACCTTCAGGATGTCGATGCCGTACTCCTCGGCGCCGAGGCGGAAGGTCAGGTACTCGCTGCCCGACTGGGCCGCCAGGGCGGCACGTGCCGCTTCATGGCGGGCGACGTGGGCTGCTTCGTGAATCATGTCCATGGGGTGTCCTCTTGAGATGAAAGCCGCGGTGAGGCCGTTCTGTCCTGACTATCGGCCGTCCTGCCTGAAACTGAAGGGCGGATGTGTGTGCAATGCGCCCGCCTTTTCGGGGCGGGTGCGGGGTTCAGAAGGTTTCCCAGTCGTCGTCGGGGCCGGCCTTGGCGGCGGCGGGGTTCGGAGCCAGCGCGGGGGCCGGTGTGGGCGCCGGCTTGGGCGCGGTGGCCACGACCGGTGCCGGCGCGGCCGGCTTCACTGCCGGCCTGGCGGCCGCCTCGGGACGCGCCGCACTGGCGGGTTGCGGCTTGGGCGCGGGGGCCGCCAAGTGGGCAGGGGCGGGCGCCGCGGGGGCCCTGGCCGCGTCCATGCTGCCTTCCAGCCGGAACGACCCGACCACCTGGGCCAGCCGGATCGCCTGTTCCTTGAGTGCCTCGGCGGCTGCGGCCGACTCCTCCACCAGTGCCGCGTTCTGCTGCGTCATCTGGTCGAGCTGCACCACGGCATCGTTGACCTGGCTGATGCCCTGGCTCTGCTCGCTCGACGCCGCGCTGATCTCGCCGATGATGTCGGTCACGCGCTGCACCGAGCCCACGATCTCGCTCATGGTCGCGCCGGCGTCGGCCACCAGGCGCGAGCCCGCTTCCACCCGCTCGACGCTCGCGCCGATCAGGCTCTTGATCTCCTTCGCGGCCTCGGCCGAGCGGCCGGCCAGCGAGCGCACCTCGCTCGCCACGACCGCGAAGCCGCGACCCTGCTCGCCGGCACGCGCGGCTTCCACCGCGGCGTTCAAGGCGAGGATGTTGGTCTGGAACGCGATGCCGTCGATCACGCCGATGATGTCGGCGATCTTCTTGCTGCTCGCGTTGATCTCGTCCATGGTCGAGACGACCTGCGCCACGACCGTGCCGCCGCGCTGGGCCACTGCAGCGGCCGAGGCGGCAAGCTGGTTGGCCTGGGCGGCCGAGTCGGCGCTCTGCTTCACCGTGCCGGTGAGCTGCTCCATCGAACTCGCGGCCTGCTGAAGGTTGCCGGCGGTCTGCTCGGTGCGCACCGAGAGGTCCTGGTTGCCCGAGGCGATCTCGGTGCTGGCGCTCTGGATCTGCGCCGACGACTGCATCACCGTCTGCAGCGACGTGCTGAGCTGGTGCGTCATCGTGCCGAGCGAGCGCATCAGGTCGCCCACCTCGTCGGTGCGGTCGGTGCTGGCATCCGCGCAGAGGTTGCCGCGTGCCACGTCGGTGGCCACGCCGACGGCGCGGCGCAGGTCGTGGACCACGCGTCGCTGCATCCACCACGCCGCCCCCACCGCGCCCAGGCAGGCGAGGAAGGCCAGCAGGCCCAGGAGGACGCTGGTGCGCGTGGCGCGCGCGGCGGCGGCGTCCATCGCCTCGCTGCTCGCGTCTTCCATCTTCGCGACGAGCGCGCCCACCGATTTCGTCATCGCACCGAAGCTCGCATCGGCGTTCTGCATGGCCGCGATGCCGGTGTTGGGGTCGACGGTGGCGAGGTCGATGGCCGAGTCGGCGAGCTTGCCGTACTTGTCGATCTGCACCGAGAGCGCGGCCACGTCGTCCTTGAGCGTGGCCTGGCTGCCGTCGGCCTCGGCGATCGCGGCCAGCGTGCGCTTCATGCCGCCCAGCTCGTTGGCCAGGCCGGCGCGGAAGGCCTTCACCTTCGCATCGTCCATCGACGCCATCAGAGCCACCGTCTTGTACACGCCGGCATGCGCCTGGGCGAGCTGTTCCTGCACGCTCGTCACGCTGCGGAAGCTCTCCATGTCGGCCTTGAACGAGGCCTGGCTGTGCGCCGCCGAGCGGCTTTGCAGCACGGTGCTCACCGCGCCGACCGACAACACGACCGCCACCGTCAACAGCGGTGCGGCGAGGAGCTTGGTGCCGAGATTCATGTGCAGACGCCGGGCGGCCCGTGGTTATTTGTAGATGCCGCCGCAGACCACGGCGTCGTTGAGCTTCTCGCAGTACATGCTCTTGGGCTCGATCTTCTTGGTGACCGGGTTGGTGAACTTGTAGTCCTGCCAGAAGGTGCCCTTGCTCTGGGCCAGTTCGACGCGCTCCTTGACGAAGGCCTTGCCGTCCACATCCTTGAGGTCGATGAGGTTCTTGCCGACCATCTTTTCGTTGGCGCCGTGCGCATGCACCACGCCGTCGAGGCCGTAGACCACCAGGTACAGGTCGCGGTCGTTGAACTGGCCGGCCTTGTTGCTGATCTCGGCGAAACCTTTCTCCTTGCCATTGGCCTTGATGAAGGCCACGCCCTTCTTGACCATCGCGGTCGCCTCGGCGGCGGTGGCGTTGCCTTCCTTGGCGGAAGCGGAAACGCCGACGGCCAGACAGGCGAGGACGATGGCGGCGGTGCGGGTGAGGTGTGCGCGCATGGGGTGCTCCTTGTGACGCTTGGGACGGGAATGCCGTGACTCTTCAGCCATATCGGCAGACACCCGCCTGCGTGTAGGAATTTTGTGGGGCGCCCCAGGCGTTCGATTCGTGCAAAAGCCCGCGTGCGGCGGCGCATTTCCGCCGCCCGAATGACAACGGCCCGTGAGGTCGTCACGGGCCGTGTGCCGGGAGGAGGGCGCTCAGAAGGTTTCCCAGTCGTCGTCGGCTGCTGCCTTGGCGCTGGCCGCCACGGGTGCAGGGGCTGGTGCTGCTGCGGCCACGGGCTTGGGTGCTGCGGGCGGCTTCGGCTCGGCTTTCGCATCCACGGGCTTGTGCTCCACCGGCTTGACGGCTGACACCGCCTTGGCTGCCGGCACGGGCTTGGCCGCGGGCTTGGGCGCGGCCACCGGCTTGTGCACCACCGGTGCCACGGCAGCGCTCGGGCTGCCCTCTTGCGCGCCGAGCTTGAAGGTGGCGACGACCTGGCTCAGGTTGCCGGCCTGCAATTTCAGGCTCTCGGCCGCGGCGGCGCTCTGTTCCACGAGCGCCGCGTTCTGCTGCGTCATCTGGTCGAGGTGCGTCACCGCGTCGCTGACCTGGCCGATGCCGCTGGTCTGCTCCGTCGTGGCCGAGCTGATCTCGCTGATCAGGTCGGACACGCGCTTCACCTGGTTCACGATGTCGTTCATCGTCTCGCCCGCCTCGCCCACCAGACGGGAGCCGGCTTCGACGCGGTCGACGCTCGCGCCGATCAGCGCCTTGATCTCGCGGGCCGCTTCGGCGCTGCGCTGCGCGAGCGAGCGCACCTCGCCGGCCACGACCGCGAAGCCGCGGCCCTGCTCGCCGGCACGCGCGGCTTCCACCGCGGCGTTCAAGGCGAGGATGTTGGTCTGGAAGGCGATGCCGTCGATCACGCCGATGATGTCGGCGATCTTGCGCGAGCTGGCGGTGATCTCGTGCATGGTCGACACCACCTGGCCCACCACCTCGCCGCCCTTGACGGCCGCCGAACTGGCCGAGGTGGCGAGCTGGTTGGCCTGGCGTGCGGTGTCGGCGTTGTTGCGCACGGTCGCGTTCATCTCTTCCATCGAGGCGGCGGTCTGCTGCAGGTTCGAGGCCTGCTGCTCGGTGCGCTGTGACAGGTCGGCGTTGCCGGTGGCGATCTGCGCGGAGCCGGTGGCGATGGAGTCGGAAGCCTGGCGCACCTGGCTCACGACCTTCGCGAGATTGGCCTGCATCTCGCCCAGCGAGGCCATCACGCTGCCGGCGGGCGCGGCGACCGCGCTGCGGGCCAGGTCGCCCACGGCCACGCGGCGGGCCACCTCGCCCAGCTCCGTGGGCTCGGCGCCCAGGGCGCGGCGCAGGTTGCGGGTGATCAGGAAGGCCATGCCCAGGGCCAGCGCGACGGCGATGGCGCAGGCCACCAGCAGCGCGTTGCGGCTGGACGCGTAGTTGGCCTTCATGACCTCCACGTCGCTTTCGCCCAGCTTGCGCAGGTGGTCGCTGTAGGCGCCGATGGTCTTCGACAGCTCGGCCAGCAGCGGGCGGCAGTCCTTGTTCATCATCGCGATGGATTCATCGCGCTTGCCGTCGAGCGCGAGCTGGACGATCTGCTCCGACACCTTGGCGTAGCGCGCCTCGATGGCCTCGATCTGCGCGACCTGCTGGCGCTCGTCGTCGCCGACGGCGGGATCGGCCACCATGGTCTTGAGCTTCTGGATGCGCTTGCCCACGTTCTCGTGGGCGGTGAGCACGGCCTTCTTCTCGGCCTCGTGGATCTCGGGCGCGGACGACAGCACCAGGTTGCGCGAGGCGATGGTGCGCTCGAACATCGCGCGCCGCACCGAGGCCGCCACCGAGATGCGGGCGCCCGTGTCGCCCACGTAGGCGCCGAAGTTGTCGTTGGCGCGGCTGAGGGCATGCAGCGCAATGCCCGATACCAGCAGCATGATGGCCACAAGAATCCCGAACGAGAGCATCAAGCGGGAGGTGATCGTCAGCTTGCTGAGGTTCATGGAAGGCTTTCTCGTCGTGTGTTGAAGACGGGGACGGGGTCAGGCGCTGAGCCGGAACGAGCCGACGACCTGCGACAGGCGCGCGGCCTGGTCCTTCAGGCTCTCGGCCGCGGCGGCGCTTTCTTCGACCAGGGCGGCGTTCTGCTGGGTCATCTGGTCGAGCTGCGTCACGGCGGTGTTGACCTGGCCGATGCCGTCGCTCTGTTCGGTCGAGGCGGCGGTGATCTCGCCGATGATGTCGCTCACGCGCTGCACCGAGTTCACGATCTCGGTCATGGTGCTGCCGGCCTCGGCCACCAGGCGCGAGCCGGTCTCGACCTTGTCGACGCTTGCGCCGATCAGGCCCTTGATCTCCTTCGCGGCCTCGGCCGAGCGGCCGGCCAGCGAGCGCACTTCGCTCGCCACGACCGCGAAGCCGCGGCCCTGTTCGCCGGCACGGGCGGCTTCCACCGCGGCGTTCAAGGCGAGGATGTTGGTCTGGAACGCGATGCCGTCGATCACGCCGATGATGTCGGCGATCTTCTTGCTGCTCGCGTTGATCTCGTCCATGGTCGAGACGACCTTCGAGACGACGTTGCCGCCGCGCTGCGCCACCTCGGCAGCCGAGGCGGCGAGCTGGTTGGCCTGTGCCGCCGAGTCGGCGCTCTGGCGCACGGTGGCCGTGAGCTCTTCCATCGACGAGGCGGTCTGCTGCAGGTTGCTCGCGGTCTGCTCGGTGCGGGACGAGAGGTCCTGGTTGCCGCTGGCGATCTCGCTCGACGCCGTGGTGATGCTGTCGGTCGAGCTGCGCACCTGGCCGATCACCTGGCGCAGCGAGGCCTGCATGTCGGCCAGCGCGCGCAGCAGTTCGCCCAGTTCGTCACGGCGGGTCGATTCGAGGGTCTGCGACAGGTCGTTGGCGGCGATCACGCGCGCGGTACCGACCGCTTCCTGCAGCGGGCCGACCACCGAGCGGGTGATGACCCACGCCATGCCGCCGCCCACGCACACGCTGGCCAGGGCCAGCACCAGCAGCGTGATGCGCGCCATCGAGAGCGTGCTGCGCAGGGCCGCTTCCTCGGCTTCGGCGTTCGCGCGCTCGTGCTTCTGGAGGTTGCCGATCGAGGCGATGTAGGCGTCCGAGGCGGGCAGCAGCTTGTCCTTGAGCAGGGCTTCGGCCGCGAACGGGTCGGCGGCTTTCAGGTGCTCGTACATCTGCGTGCGCAGCCCGATGTAGTGCTCGCGCGCCTGCCCGATCTTGGCCATGAGCGCGCGGCTTTCCGCGTCGTTGATGCTCTCTTCGAGTTGCTTCTGGACCTTGGAGATCTCCTGCGAGGTCTCCTTCATCAGCGGGTCGAAATACGCCGACACGTCCGGCTGCCCGGCCGCCTTGGCGATGGCGATCGTGCGGGTGAGGTTGAGCTGAGTCTTGCGTTGCCAGTCGTCGACGAGGTCGGCGCGCTGCCGCTCGGTCGCGGCTTCGAGCATGGCGGACTCGGTGCGCTGCATCTGCAGGTAGGCCACGCCTACCGACAACAGAAGCAGCGCGAGCACTGCGCCGAAGCCGAGGCCCAGGCGTGTGCCGATCTTGAAATTGTTGAGTTGCTGCATGGTGGTAATCGGCCTGTGCGGTCAGGCCGTGGCTTCGAGACGGAAGGTGCCGACGACCTTGCTCAGGGCGCCGGCCTGTTGCTGAAGGCTGTCGGCGGCTGCGGCGCTCTGTTCCACGAGCGCGGCGTTCTGCTGGGTCATCTGGTCGAGCTGGGTCACGGCCACGTTGACCTGGCCGATGCCGTCGCTCTGTTCGGTGGAGGCGGCGGTGATCTCGCCGATGATGTCGGTCACGCGCTGCACCGAGCCCACGATCTCGGTCATCGTGGCGCCGGCGTCGGCGACCAGGCGCGAGCCGGTTTCCACCTTCTCGACCGAGCTGCCGATCAGGCCCTTGATCTCGCGGGCCGCTTCGGCGCTGCGCTGCGCGAGCGAACGCACTTCGCTCGCCACCACCGCGAAGCCGCGGCCCTGTTCGCCGGCACGGGCGGCTTCCACCGCGGCGTTCAAGGCGAGGATGTTGGTCTGGAAGGCGATGCCGTCGATCACGCCGATGATGTCGCTGATCTTCTTGCTGCTGGCGTTGATCACGTCCATGGTCGAGACGACCTGCGAGACCACGGTGCCACCACGCTGCGCCACCTCGGCCGCAGAGGCGGCGAGCTGGTTGGCCTGGCGTGCCGAGTCGGCGCTCTGCTTGACCGTGCCGGTGAGCTGCTCCATGGAACTGGCGGTCTGCTGCAGGTTGCTGGCGGCCTGCTCGGTGCGCTGCGACAGGTCGCTGTTGCCGGAGGCGATCTCCGACGACGCGGTCGAGATGCTGTCGGACGAGGTGCGCACCTGGCGGATGATGTCGCGCAGGGAGTGCTGCATGCCCGAGAGGGCGGCGAGCAGGCGGGCGGCCTCGTCGCGGCCGGTGGTGTCGACCGGGCGCTCGGTCAGGTCGCCCTGGGCGATGGCCTTCGCGAAGGCTTCGGCTTGGTCGAGCGGCTTGCAGATCGAGTGCATGTTGGCCAGCGTGAGCGGCAGGATCACCACCAGCAGCACGCCGATGGTCCCCAGCAGCACGATGGTGACCATGCGGCCGGCGCTTTGCAGGCGCTCCTGGCCGGTGGTGGCCGATGCACTGATCTCCTGGGCGAGCGCCTCCACCGTGGCCTGCGCGGCGTTGAAGTCGGCACTGGTGCGGGCCAGCACCACCAGCGCGGCGCGGCCGGTGTCGAAGGACTGGGCTTCGAGCTGCTTCATGACCGGCGTGAATTTGGTCCTGAAGCTGGCGAGCTGCTCGAGCGACTTCTTCGCCTGGGCGGCCTGCCCTGCGTCGGGCAGCGACTCGGCGAGCGTCTCGCCGAGTGCCTGGACTTCCTCGAAGGTCTTGAGCCAGGCGTCGCGCGCCTTCCCGAACTTGTCGGGCGACTCGTACTGGATCAGCATGTCCTTCTCGTGCAGTCGCAGTTCGTGCATCGAGGTGCGCAGCGCGCCGATGCGCTGCAGTGCGGCGAACTCCACGCTGAAGAAGGAGATGCTCACCGAGCTGCTGTAGGTCTGGCCGGCGAAGCCGACGGCGCCCACGACGAGCAGTGAGGCTGCGACCACCGCCACCGCGCCGAGCATGCGCGTGCGGATGGTGAAGCTTCGGATGAGGCGGTTGAGGTTCATCGAAGACTCCTTGTCGATGGCAGGTGCAGGCGGCCGGATGGGGCCCGGCCGGTCAGGGTTCAATGGCGGCTGCGCCGTACGAGGCTGCCCACGTCGAGGATGAGGGCCACGCGGCCGTCACCCATGATCGTGGCGCCCGAGACGTCGTTCACCTTGCGGTAGTTGGCTTCGAGGTTCTTCACCACGACCTGCTGCTGGCCGAGGAGTTCGTCCACCAGCAGGGCGATGCGGCCGCCTTCGGCCTCCACCACCACCATGATTCCGCTCACGTGTTCGAAGTCGAAGCGCGGCACGCTGAAGACATGCTCGAGTTCGAGCACCGGCATGTATTCGTCGCGCACGCTCACCACGCGGCCGCTGCCGCCGATGGTCTTGACCATGTCGGGCTGCACCTGGAACGACTCGACGACCGAGCTGAGCGGGAGGATGTAGACCTCTTCGCCCACGCCCACCGACATGCCGTCCATGATCGCGAGCGTCAGCGGCAGGCGCACCGAGACGCGCATGCCGTAGCCTTCGGCCGAGTCGATCTCGACCGAGCCGCCGAGCGCGGCGATGTTCTTCTTGACCACGTCCATGCCCACGCCGCGGCCCGACACGTCGGTCACGACTTCGGCGGTGGAGAAGCCCGGCGCGAAGATCAGGCCCCAGACTTCCTGGTCGGTCATGCTGTCGGGCGCGTGGATGCCGCGCTCGCGGGCCTTCTTCAGCAGCTTCTCGCGCGACAGGCCGCGGCCGTCGTCGCGCACCTCGATCACGATCGAGCCGCCCTGGTGCGAGGCGGAGAGGGTGATGGTGCCGGTCTCGGGCTTGCCCTTGGCCAGGCGCTCGGCCGGCAGCTCGATGCCGTGGTCGCAGGAGTTGCGCACGAGGTGGGTCAGCGGGTCGGTGATCTTTTCGACCAGGCCCTTGTCGAGTTCGGTGGCCTCGCCGAGCGTCACGAAGTCGACCTTCTTGCCGAGCTTGGCGGCCAGGTCGCGCAGCATGCGCGGGAAGCGGCTGAACACCATCGACATCGGGATCATGCGGATCGACATCACCGATTCCTGCAGATCGCGGGTGTTGCGGTCGAGGTCGGCCAGGCCGGCGGCGAGCTGCTGGTACACCGCGGGGTCCAGGCCCTGCGTGTTCTGGGCCAGCATGGCCTGGGTGATCACGAGTTCGCCGACGAGGTTGATGAGCTGGTCGACCTTTTCCACCGACACGCGCAGCGTCGAGGCCTCGACGGCCGCGGCGGGCTTGTCGGCCTTGGGCGCGGACTTCGGCTTGGCGACGGGCGCGGCTTCCGTGCCGCCCGCGGGGTTCGCGGAGACTGCCGACGCGGCCGAGTGCGCGGGTGCGCCCGGGGCGTCGTCGAAGAAGCCATAGCCCTCCTCGGCCTTCTCCTCGGGCGGGGCACCGGGCGCGCCGGCGTGGAAGCCGAAGCCCGGGCCGAGCGGCAGGATCTGAACCTGCTCGCGCGCCACGTGGAAGGTGAAGAGGTCCAGCAGGTCGGAGTCGCTGCTGGTGGTGCAGACCTTGAAGCGGCGCACGCCGTCGGCGGCCATGCCGTTGTCGAGCGGCTCGATGGTGCCGAGGTCGGTGATCTCCTTGAAGAGATCGAGGATGTTGTTGGCCTGCTCGGGGTTGTCCATCGGCCCCACGCGCAGTTCGAGCATGCGGGCGGCGGCCTTGGCGGCGGCAGCCGGCGCGGCCTCGGCCACGGGGGCGGGTGCCGCGGCCGGTGCCGGTGCGGCCACCGGGGCGGCGACCATCGGCGCTTCGCCGGCCGACATCGCGCGGATGTTGAACAGCAGTTCGGTGGTGTCGAGTTCGTCGCCCTCGCCGCCGTTCTGGTGGCGGCCGAGCTGTGCGCGCAGCGCGTCGCCCGACTGCAGCAGCACGTCGACCATGGCCGGGGTGGGCTCGAGTTCGTGGCGGCGCAGCTTGTCGAGCAGCGTCTCCATCTGGTGCGTCAGCTCGGCGACGTCCTTGAAGCCGAAGGTGGCCGCACCACCCTTGATCGAGTGGGCGCAACGGAAGATGGCGTTCATCTCCTCGTCGTCGGCGGCTTCGACGTCGAAGTCGAGCAGCAGCTTCTCCATGCGGTCGAGGTTCTCGCCCGCCTCTTCGAAGAAGACTTGGTAGAACTGGCTCAGGTCGATGCCGGCGCTCAGGTTGGCGCCTTCGGAAGACATCTCACCCATGTCGTGCTCCTGGTGTCGTGTTGTGTGCGTTGCGCGGGGCGAGGTCGTTTACTTGACGACCTTCTTGATCACTTCGATCAGCTTGGCTGGATCGAAGGGCTTGACCAGCCAGCCGGTGGCACCGGCGGCGCGGCCGGCCTGCTTCATCTGGTCGCTCGACTCGGTGGTCAGGATCAGGATCGGCGTGGCCTTGAACTTGGGGTTGTCGCGCAGCTTCTTGGTCAGGCTGATGCCGTCCATGCGGGGCATGTTCTGGTCGGTCAGCACGAGATCGAAATCGCGGGCGTTCGATTTCTCGAAGGCGTCCTGCCCATCCACCGCCTCGACGACGTTGTAGCCGGCGCTCTTGAGCGTGAACGAGACCATCTGGCGCATGGACGCGGAATCGTCGACGGCGAGGATTGATTGCATGGCTTTCTCCGGGGGAACTCGATGGATTTCGGTTGAATTGGGGGAGTCTTTAGAACAGCTCAATGGATCCGACGTCCATCTCCGCCTGTGTCACGGGGTTGGGGCGCAGCGGGACTTCCTCGGCCGCGGCCATGCCGTCTTCGTCGTCGGCGAAGGCCTCGCGCGCCAGGCGGTCCACGCAGCTGCGCAACCGCTTGTGGGTGTGGTTGATGAGCTGCGAGGCCATGTCCTGGAACTGCAGGGCCGTGACGGCGCCGCCCAGGTTCTGCATCACGTCGTCGAACACGGCTTCGCTCTCTTCCATGCCGTGCGGGTGCGAGCGCAGCGTGCGGATGTGCTCCGAGGCGCCGTGGAAGCGCTGCATCAGCGTGTCGCAGGCATCGGCCAGCAGCGTCTGCAGCCGGTCGAGGTCGTTGCTCGCGGTCATGAGGTGGTCCTGCAGGTCGGCTGCCGCCTGCAAGGGCATGCCTCCGCCACCACCTTCGGGCAGGGCTTGAGCGTCGTTCGCGTCTTCCATCAGCAGAGGTCTCCGCTCGAATGTCATGTCGGGTGCACGGACCCGTCGCCAGGCATGGGCGAGGGTCATCTGGATGCATTCTTCGGCACCGTGGCGGCAGACATAAGGGCGATCACGGCCCGGAAGTGCCGCCAATTCAGGACTTCAGGCACGCTTTGCGACCTTGTTGGCATACTGGCCCCATGCCTCCTTTCGCCCCGTCCGAGAAGCGGCTGCGGCTGCTACACCTGGAAGACTCCGAGCTTGACCACCAGCTCATGGTGGCCCACCTGCGCCGCGACGGCCTGCAGGCCGACACCATGCGGGTCGACTCCGAGGCTGCCTTTCTGCAGGCGCTGGACGACGAGCCGCCCTGGGACGTGGTGGTGTCCGACTACAACCTCCCGGGCTTTTCGGGCCTGGTGGCGCTCGACCTGGTGAAGGCCAGCGGCAAGAACATCCCCTTCATCCTCGTCTCGGGCGAGATCGGCGAAGACACCGCCGTCGAGGCCATGCGCAACGGCGCGTCCGACTACCTGCTCAAGAACAACCTCACCCGCCTGGCCCCGGCGCTGCTGCACGCCGTGGAGACCCACGAGCTGCAGCTCGCCCGCCAGCGCGCCGACCGGGAGCTGGGCGAATCGAAGCAGCGCGTGCACGAGCTGGCCCAGCACCTGCAGGTGAGCGTGGAGCTGGAGCGTGCGGCCATCGCCCGCGAGATCCACGACGACGTAGGGGGCTCGCTCACCGCGATCAAGTTCGACCTGGCCTGGATCGCCCGCCACAGCGACTCGCCCGAGGTGCTGGCGCGGGTCAATTCCGCCCTCGAGACGGTGAGCCACGCGATCGAGGCCAGCCAGCGCGTGATGCACAACCTGCGCCCGGCCATCCTGGAGCAGGGGCTGATCGCTGCGCTGCAGTGGATGGCGAGCCGCTTCGAGAAGCGCACCGGCATCACCTGCGAATTCCGCTGCCGGCACGAGCACCTGACGCTGCCGCCGGGCGTGCCGCTGGTGGCCTACCGCACCGCCCAGGAGGCGCTGACCAACGTGTCCAAGCACGCCCAGGCCTCGCAGGTGCATGTCGACCTGTCGCTGGCCGGCGGCGTGCTCTCGCTGGAGGTGAGCGACAACGGCCGCGGGCTGAGCCAGGACGACCTCGCCAAGGCGCGCTCCTTCGGCATCCGCGGCCTGCACGAACGTGCGGGCACGGTGGGCGGCTGGGTCGACCTCTCCAGCGGGCCGGGCGGCACCACGCTGATCCTGTCGGTGCCGCTGGAGCCCGACACCGACAACATGGACCTGGACGTCACCGAGCCGGGCGAGCTGAAGGAGCCCTCCGGCCCCTATGACCCCACGGTGTGGGGCGCTCTATGATCGACCGATCCCCGTTGTTGTCCGACCCGGCAGCCACTCCATGATCAAAGTCCTGCTCTGCGACGACCATGCGCTCATCCGGCGCGGCATCCGCGACACGCTCTCCGATGCGCCCGACATCCAGGTGATCGGCGAGGCCGGCGACTACGGCGAATTGCGCACGCTGATGCGCAACACCGGCGAGGCCGACGTGCTGGTGCTCGACATCAACCTGCCCGGCCGCAGCGGGCTCGACGTGCTGCATGTTCTCAAGGACGAGGGCACGACCATGAGGGTGCTGGTGGTGTCGATGTACCCGGAAGACCAGTACGCGATCCGGGCGCTGCGTGCCGGTGCCTACGGCTATGTGAACAAGGGCGGCGACCCGGCGGTCATCGTGCAGGCGGTGCGCACGGTGGGGCAGGGGCGCAAGTACGTGACGCCGGAGATCGCGCAAATGCTCGTCGAGTCGCTCACCACGCCGGGGGCGGAGGCGGCGCACGAGAAGCTGTCGGATCGGGAGTTGCAGACGCTGGTGATGATCGCGTCGGGGAAGCGCTTGTCCGACATCGCGGAGGAGCTCACGTTGTCGCCCAAGACGGTGTCGGTCTATCGGGCTCGGGTGCTGGAGAAGCTGGGGCTTTCCAACAACTCGGAGATGACGGTTTATGCGATTCGGAATGGGCTTGTGGGGGGGGAGTAGGTTTTTCCCTGCGTGAGGCTGAGTGCCGGGATGTGCGCCCGGCGGCGCAGTCACTTTCTTTTGCTTCGCCAAAAGAAAGTAACCAAAGAAAAGGCGACCCCGTTCGCCGGTCCGCCTAGGGCGGACTTCTCTGCGCTGCTCGGACTTGGGGTGTCGCGCAGAACTCGCTACGCGGCCTGCGGCCGCTGCGCTCAAACAACTGCGCGAAGTCAGTTCACGAAGCGCGCTGCGCGCGCCACCCCAAGCCCTGCGCTGCTCGACGGC
>DASWSY010000375.1:0-2563 GCA_036402415.1 Rhizobacter sp.
GCCCGAGCGGGAAGGCGTTGCTGACCGCGTCGAACTGCGCCTCGCTGTGGCGCCTGGCACGCTGGCTGCGCGCAAGCAGCCACGAGAACACCGCCCCGGCCAGGGTCAGCAGCACCAGCACCCCGATGCCGAGCCTGCGGCGGGCGTGGAAGGCGGCGAGCAGTTCGTCGCGCTCCTGCGAGACCAGCACCGTCAGCGGGTACTGGCCGAGCCGCTCGAAGGTGGCCAGGCGCGCCTGCCCGCCGGTGAGCGCGCCGTCATGCTCGAAGGCCCCCTGCACGGTGCCGAGCGGCATCTGGCGCGGGCGGCTGGCGATCATGTTGCGACTGATCAGCGCCTCGTCATAGGGCGTGCGCAGCACCACCACGCCGGCCGAGGTGGTCACGGTGATGCCGCCGGCCGGCTTTTCACGCAGGTGCTCGTGGATGGCGCTCAGCTTGGGCAGGTCGACCCAGGCCACGAGCCCGACCACCTCGCCCACCGGGGCGGGCAGGCGGCGGGTGAGTGGCCAGCGCCAGGGATCCCCGGGCGTGCGCCGCAGCGGGTCGCCCACGCCGAGTTCGCCCGGGCTGCCGGGCAGGTGCACCGCGGGCATGGCGGCGGCCCAGTCCGGCGTGCCGGGGGCCTGGATGGCCGTGCCGGCCTCGTCGACGAGCGTCAGGTGGAAGAGGCCCTCCGAGCGCTGGCTGAAGGACTGCAGGAGCTCGCCCAGGCGGCCGTCGAGCTCCGGCGAGTGCACCAGCCAGTGCTGCACGGCGTCGAGGCGGTTGTCGGCGCTGCGCAGCAGGTCGCGCGTCTGCTGGGCGGCGGCGTTGTTGATCAGGCGGAGCTGCTGCTGCGCGCCCGCGACCATGCGTTGTTCCTGCACGACCGCGAAGCCGAGCACCAGCCCCCAGAGGATGGCGAGCAGCAGGGCGACGGCGATGAACGGCCCCCAGGCAAGCAGCCGGGATGGGGGTTTGGCCGTGGTGGGCAGTTGATCCGGGGTCACTTCTTCGGGGCAGGTCGCCGCGGGGGCGGGCTCGCTTCGGGCGGGCGGCCGGCGGCGCCCGGCACGATGCCCGGCGTGTTGATGCACTTCAGGCTGCGCGGCGCCATCGCATAGGTGCTGGTGCCGGCGACGTTCTGCTCGAGGGCGGCCGAGAGCAGCGCCGAGCGTGCGGTCTCGCAGGCCAGGTTGGAGTTGAAGGTGGCGACCAGGTAGGGGTTCATGCCGTAGGCCGTGACCATGAAGGCGAAAAGCGATACCACGGGAGCGTCTCCTTGGGAGGGGCAGGGCGCACCGGCCCCGATGTTGGTGCGCACCTTAGCCGAATCGCATTTCGTTACAGCGAGGAAGAGCTGGTGATCTGGGGCTCACTTCGGCGGATCGTCCACCAGGATGGGAGGAGGCGGCGTACGCGGGGGGTGGCGAAGCGGTCGTCGATGAGGTGGATGACGCCTTCGTCCTGCGGCGTGCGGATCACGCGGCCGGCGGCCTGCACCACCTTCTGCAGGCCGGGGTAGAGGTAGGCGTAGTCGTGGCCGCGCTCGGCGCCGAAGCGCTCGTCGAGGCGCTTCTTCATCTCCTCGTTCACCGGGTTGAGCTGCGGCAGGCCGAGCGTGGCGATGAAGGCGCCGATGAGCAGCCGGCCGGGCAGGTCGATGCCTTCGCCGAACGAGCCGCCCAGCACTGCGAAGCCGATGCCCTGGCCCTCGGGCGTGAAGCGGGCGAGGAAGGCCTCGCGCTCGGGCTCGCTCATGCCGCGCGACTGCTCCCACACCGGCACCTCGGGCGCGAGCGTGCGGAAGGCCGCCAGCACCTGGCGCAGGTAGTCGAAGCTGCTGAAGAAGGCGAGGTAGTTGCCCGGCCGCGCCGCGAACTGGCGCGCGATCAGCTCGGCGATGGGCTCGATGGAGGCGCTGCGCTGCTGGTAGCGGGTGGAGATGTGCCGGGCCACGCGCACGTCGAGCTGTTCGGCCGAGAAGGGCGTGGGCACGTCGACCCACACCGTGTCGTCGGGCAGGCCCAGCAGGTCGGCGTGGAACTCGCGCGGCGTGAGGGTGGCCGAGAAGAGCGCTGCCGCATGCGCCACCGCCAGCCGCGGGCCGAGCTGCGGCGCGGGCACGACGTTGCGCAGCGTGACCAGGGCGAGCGGCTTGCGCCCGGGCGCCCCGCGCAGGGTGACGTCGACGAGCCAGTTCGCGTCGGCCAGCTCGTGCACGCGCGAGAAGTGCAAGGCGTCGAAGTAGAAGCGCTGCAGCTCGCCGTCGACCGCGCTCGTGGGGTGTTCGGTGAAGTGGTCGGTGATCGCCGCGGTGGCCTTCTGCAGAGCCTGGGTGAAGTCCTCGGGCACGGCGGGGTGGACCTGGTAGGACGTGGTCTGCGCCTTGGCCAGCGCGTTCCACGCCTTGTTGAGGCGCGTGAGCGGGCCCTTGAGCGAGGCCGGGGCGCTGCGGCGCACGGCCTTGAGCGCGGCCTGGTCGAGGTCGGCGCTGTACATCATGCGTGCGCGCTCCAGGAGGTTGTGCGCCTCGTCGACCAGCACCGCCACGCGGCTGCCGCGTGCGAGCGTGAGGCTCA
>DASWSY010000376.1:0-3824 GCA_036402415.1 Rhizobacter sp.
CCACGCGGCTGCCGCGCGCGAGCGTGAGGCTCATCAGGAGGCCGCCGAGGTCGAAGAGGTAGTTGTAGTCGCCCACGACCACGTCGGCCCAGCGCGCGAGTTCCTGGCTCAGGTAGTAGGGGCAGACCTGGTGCTGCAGCGCGACCTCTCGCACCGTGGCCTTGTCGAGCATCGGACGCCCGAGCGCCTCGGTGCGCGCGGCGTGGAGCCGGTCGTAGAAGCCGCGCGCGAGGGGGCACGAGTCGCCGTGGCAGGCGAGCTCGGGGTGCTCGCAGGCCTTGCTGCGCGCGGTGAGCTCCAGCGTGCGCAGCAGCGGGCGGCCGCCCTGCACGCGCTGTGAGGCTTCGAGCGCGAGCTGCCGGCCCGAGCCCTTGGCGGTGAGGAAGAAGACCTGGTCGAGCTGCTGACCGGGCATGGCCTTGAGCATGGGAAAGAGCGTGCCCACTGTCTTGCCGATGCCGGTGGGCGCCTGCGCCAGCAGCACGCGGCCCTGCACGGTGGCGCGGTAGGCCGCCTCGGCGAGCTCGCGCTGGCCGGCGCGGAACTGCGCGTGCGGGAAGGGCAGCGTGGCCAGCGCCGCGTCGCGCTGCGTGCGGTGGGCCAGCTCCTGCGCGGCCCAGGCGAGAAAGCGTTCGCACTGCTGCTCGAAGTGCGCGCGCAGGTCTTCGGCGCTGAAGGATTCGGCGAACACCGTCTCGCGTTGCGTGACGATGTCGAAGTAGACCAGCGCGATGTTGATCGACGCGAGTGCGTGCTGCTGGCACAGGAGCCAGCCGTAGACCTTGGCCTGCGCCAGATGCAGCACGCGGTGGTTGGCCGGCTGGCGCGCGAGGTCGCCGCGGAAGGTCTTCACTTCCTCCAGCGTGCGGGTGTGGTGGTCGTAGCCGTCGGCGCGGCCGCGCACCGTGAGCAGCTTGTACTCGCCGCTCACGCTCACCTCCGACTCGTAGCCCGCGCGTTGGCGACGGGCGGCCACGATTGCATGGCCGGCCTGACCTTCGAGGGCGGTGGGGGCCGGCGTGAAGCGCAGGTCGAGGTCACCGGCCTTGGCGGTGAACTCGCACAGCGCACGAACGGCAATCGCGTAGGTCTTCAAGTCGCGTGAGGGCACGCCTGCCTGTGTGCTACAGCAGCGACGCCGGCGGCTTGGCCGGCTGTTCGCGCATCTGTTCGACCATGGCCTGGGCCTTTTCCAGTTCCATGTAGACCGAGGCGAAGAGGGCCGCGACGTCGCCCAGCTTCGAGCGCGAGACGCCGGGAGACGGGTTGGTGATCAGGGCGGCCGTGATCGTGGCAGAGGGTTGCAGCAGATCTCGGTTCATGGCGCGCTTTCGAAGTGTGGGCCATGGTACTCCAGCCCCCGGAGCCTGCCGGGAGTGCACCTACACTGCCGGGCTGCGCGAAACGAATCGCCTTCGAGCCCATGACCACCTCGGCGCCCGCCGCGTCCCCTGACTCCTCCTCACCCCTGCTTGCCGCCGCGGGCCTGGCCTGCCGGCGCGGCGACCGGGTGCTCTTCAAGGGGCTGGAGCTGTCGGTGCGCCGCGGTGAGGTGGTGTGGCTGCGTGGCGCCAACGGCCGTGGCAAGACGAGCCTGCTGCGGCTGCTGGCCGGCTTGTCGTCGCCGGAGGCAGGCGAGATCCGGCGCGGCGGCGAACTGCTCTACGTGGCCCATGCCAACGCCCTGAAGGAAGACCTCACCGTGCTGGAGTCGCTGCGCTTCCTCGCGCGGCTGCACGGCCGCGACGTCGACGACGCGGCGCTCGGCGAGGCGCTGCGCCGCTTCGGCATGGCCGCGCGCCGCCATGCGCCGGTGCGCACGCTGTCGCAGGGCCAGCGGCGGCGCGTCGCCTTGTCGCGGCTGGCGCTGGCGAACCCGCCGGCCGTGTGGGTGCTCGACGAGCCTTTCGACGCGCTCGACGTCGACGGCATCGCGGTGCTGAACGACGTCATCACCCAGCATGTGCAAGGCGGCGGTGCGGTGGTGCTGACGAGCCACCAGGCGCTGACGCTGACCGAGCCCAGGCCGGTCGTGTTGCAGCTCGACGAGGTGGCGGCATGAAGCGTCCAACCCATGACGAGGGATCGCCATGAGCGCCTTCCAGGCCGTGCTCGCGCGCGACCTGCGCCTGGCCGCCCGCCGCCGCATCGAGGCGCTGCTGCCCATCGCCTTCTTCACCGTGGCGGTGAGCCTCTTCCCCTTCGGCGTGGGCCCCGAGCCGCAGACGCTGCGAACCATGGCGCCCGGCGTGGTGTGGGTGTGTGCGCTGCTCGCGGCCATGCTCTCGGTGACGCAGCTCTACGCCACCGACCACGCCGACGGCTCGCTGGAGCAGATGCTGCTGTGCGGCGACTCGCCGGTGCTGATCGCCACCGCCAAGGCACTCGCACACTGGCTGCTCACCGGCCTGCCGCTGATCGTGGTGGCGCCGCTCTTCGGTCTGATGTTCGACATGCGGGGCGAGGCCATCGCCGCGCTCACCTTCGGCCTGCTGCTGGGCACGCCCATCCTGAGCCTGCTCGGCGGGCTGGGCGCGGCGCTCACGCTCGGCCTGCGCAGCGGGGGCGTGCTGCTGATCCTGCTCATCCTGCCGCTGTGCATCCCGGCGCTGATCTTCGGCGCGGGGGCGGTGGGGGCGGTGGAATCGGGCGTGTCGGCTGAAGGACACTACTCGCTGCTGGGTGCGCTGCTGATCGCCACCGGCCTGCTCGCCCCCTGGGCCACGGCCGCGGCCCTGCGCATCTCGACCGATTGAGCTTCCACCGACCCAACGACAGACCCTCGCCATGAACTCGCCGTTGAGCCTCTACACCTTCGCCGCCCCGTCGCGCTTCTACCGGCTGGCGGGCTTCCTCATTCCGTGGCTGTGGGCCACGACCCTCGTGCTCGCCGTCATCGGGCTGTACATCGGTTTCTTCGTCGCGCCCACCGACGCGACGCAGGGCGAGTCGTACCGCATCATCTTCATCCACGTGCCTGCGGCGTGGATCTCGATGGTGCTCTACCTCGCCATGGCCTTCTGGGCCGGCCTCGGCTGGGCCTTCAAGACGCGGCTGTCGTCGATGGTGGCGCGCGCGATTGCGCCCACCGGTGCGCTCTTCACCTTCATCGCCCTGTGGACCGGCGCCCTGTGGGGCAAGCCCACCTGGGGCACCTACTGGGTGTGGGATGCACGCCTCACCTCGTACCTGATCCTGCTCTTCCTCTACATCGGCTTCATCGCGCTCACCGAGGCCATCGACGACACCCGCCGCGCCGACAACGCCGGTGCGCTGGTCGCGCTGGTGGGGGCCGTCAACGTGCCCATCATCTATTTCTCGGTGAAGTGGTGGAACACCCTGCACCAGGGCGCCACCATCAGCATGACGGCCGCGCCCAAGATGGCCAGCACCATGCTGACTGCCATGTTGATCATGACCTTTGCCTTCTGGGCCTACGCCTTCGCGGTGGTCTTCATGCGCACCCGCGCGATCGTGCTGGAGCGCGAGCGCGAGACCGAATGGGTGGCCGCCGAACTCAAGGGAGCACGCACATGAACTGGGGCAGCGCCTCCGAATTCTTCGCCATGGGAGGCTACGGCCTCTACGTGTGGGGCTCGTATGCGGTGACGCTGGCGTGCATGCTGGCCGAGCCGGTGATGGCGCGCCTGCGCCATCGGCGTGCCCGCGCCAACGCATTGCAGACCGCCGAAGACGACGGCCGATGAGCGTGCGTACCGCCTGCGCCGCGGCGTGCCTGGCCGCGGCGGGCGCCGTGCAGGCGCAGACGCCGGCCGAACCGGCCGAGGCCCCCGTTCCCGCTGCGGCCGCCAGCGCGCCCGCAG
>DASWSY010000377.1:0-16399 GCA_036402415.1 Rhizobacter sp.
TCATCACCGGGTAGCCGATGTCCTTGGCGATCTGCACGGCCTGTTCGGCGGTCTCGATCGCTTCGTTGTAGCCGGGGATGGTGTTGACGCGCGCTTCCTTGGCCAGCTTCTTGGACGCGATCTTGTCGCCCATCGCGGCGATGGAGTAGTGCTTGGGCCCGATGAAGGTGATGCCTTCTTCCTCCACCTTCTTGGCAAAGGCTTCGTTCTCGGACAGAAAGCCGTAGCCCGGATGCACAGCCTGCGCGCCGGTCTGCTTGCACGCCGCGATGATCTTGTCCATCACCAGGTACGACTCGCGCGAGGGTGGCGCGCCGATGTGGACGGCCTCGTCTGCCAGCTCCACATGGCGCGCATCGCGGTCGGCATCGGAATAGACGGCGACCGTCTTGATGCCCATCTTCTTGGCCGTCTTGATGACGCGGCAGGCGATTTCCCCGCGGTTGGCGATCAGGATTTTTGTGAACATGCTTGCCTCGTTCAGAGCGGGATGTTGCCGTGCTTGCGCCACGGGTTCTCGACCTTCTTGTTGCGCAACATCACCAGCGAGCGGCAGATGCGCTTGCGCGTCTCGTGCGGCTGGATCACGTCGTCGATGAAGCCGCGTGCGCCGGCGACAAACGGGTTGGCGAACTTGGCCTTGTATTCGGCTTCGCGTGCGGCGAGCTTGGCCGGGTCGCTCTTCTCCTCGCGGAAGATGATCTCCACCGCCCCCTTCGCGCCCATCACCGCGATCTCGGCGTTGGGCCAGGCGAAGTTCACGTCGCCTCGGAGGTGCTTGGAGGCCATCACGTCATACGCACCGCCGTAGGCCTTGCGGGTGATGACGGTGATCTTGGGCACCGTGCACTCGGCATACGCATAAAGCAGCTTGTCGCCGTGCTTGATGATGCCGCCGAACTCCTGGCTCGTGCCCGGCATGAAGCCCGGCACGTCGACATACGTGACGATGGGAATGTTGAAGGCATCGCAGAAGCGCACGAAGCGCGCCGCCTTGATGCTGCTCTTGATGTCGAGGCAACCCGCGAGCACCAGCGGCTGGTTGGCGACCACGCCGACCGTCTGGCCTTCCATGCGGCAGAAGCCGATGACGATGTTCTTCGCGTTCTCGGGCTGCAGCTCGAAGAACTCGCCATCGTCGGCGACCTTGATGATCAGCTCCTTGATGTCGTAGGGCTTGTTGGGGTTGTCGGGCACCAGCGTGTCGAGCGAGAGGTCGATGCGGTCGGCCGGGTCGTGGCTCGGGCGCACCGGCGCCTTCTCGCGGTTGTTGAGCGGCAGGTAGTTGTAGAAGCGGCGCAGCATGAGCAGCGCATCCACGTCGTTGTCGAACGCGAGGTCAGCCACGCCACTCTTCGTCGTGTGCGTGGTCGCGCCGCCCAGCTCTTCCGACGTCACCTCTTCATGCGTCACCGTCTTCACGACCTCGGGGCCGGTGACGAACATGTAGCTGCTGTCCTTCACCATGAAGATGAAGTCGGTCATCGCCGGCGAGTACACCGCACCGCCCGCGCTCGGGCCCATGATCATGCTGATCTGCGGCACCACGCCCGAGGCCATCACGTTGCGCTGAAAAACCTCGGCATAACCGCCGAGCGAGGCCACGCCTTCCTGGATGCGCGCGCCGCCGGAGTCGTTCAGGCCGATGACCGGGGCGCCGACCTTCATCGCCTGGTCCATCACCTTGCAGATCTTCTCGGCATGCGCTTCGGAGAGCGCGCCGCCGAAGACGGTGAAGTCCTGGCTGTAGACGAAGACGAGGCGGCCGTTGATCATGCCGTAGCCGGTCACGACGCCGTCGCCGGGGATCTTGTTGTCCTGCATGCCGAAGTCGTGGCAGCGATGTTCGACGAACATGTCCCACTCTTCGAAGGTGCCTTCGTCGAGCAGCAGCTCGAGGCGCTCGCGCGCGGTGAGCTTGCCTTTGCTGTGTTGTGCGGCGATGCGTTTCTCGCCGCCGCCCAGGCGCGCCGCGGCGCGCTTCTTTTCGAGCTGCTCAATGATGTCGTGCATGGTTTTCTCTCTCAGGCTCGGGTGAACAGTTGGAGGAGTTGTCGCGCAGCAGCCGAAGGCGCCACGCGGGATTCATTGACGCTCTTCTGCACCTCGGGCAAGGCGCGGCGGACGTCGGGGTGGCGGCGGAAGTCGCCGAGCAGGGCGGCGTGGATCAGGTCCCACATCCAGGCCTGGCCCTGGTGCTGGCGGCGGCTGGAAAACTCGCCACTTGTGCGGCGATGCGCGATGAGGTCTTGCACCTTCTGCCAGAAGGTGTCGACACCCTGCGCCTTGAGCGCACTCAGCTTGAGCACGCGCGACGGCGCACCATCGCCGTGGCCGGCCTGGCCCAAGAGGCGCAGGGAGCTCGCGATCATGGCCTCCGCCCGCGTCGCGGCGTCGACATCGAGGTCGGCCTTGTTGATGACCACGAGGTCGGCCAGCTCCATCACGCCGCGCTTGATGGCCTGCAGGTCGTCGCCCGCGTTGGGCAACTGCATCAGCACGAAGAGGTCGGTCATGCCGGCGACGGCCGTCTCGCTCTGGCCGACGCCGACCGTCTCGACGATCACCACGTCGTAGCCCGCGGCTTCGAAGACGAGCATGGCCTCGCGTGTCTTCTCGGCCACGCCCCCCAGCGTGCCCGACGAGGGGCTCGGGCGGATGTAGGCGGACGGGCTGGCCGAGAGCTGCTCCATGCGCGTCTTGTCGCCAAGGATGGAGCCACCCGAGAGGCTCGAAGACGGATCGACTGCGAGCACCGCGACGCGATGCCCTTGCGCGATGAGGTACAGGCCGAGCGCTTCGATGAAGGTCGACTTGCCGACACCCGGCACGCCCGAGATGCCGAGCCGCAGTGCGTGGCCTGTGTGGGGCAGCAGCGCATTCAGCAGCTCGTCGGCACGCAGGCGATGGTCGGCGCGGGTCGATTCGAGCAGGGTGATGGCCTTGGCCAGAGCACGCCGGTCGGCCCGGCGCACGCCGTCCATCAAAGCCTGATCGGCGAGGTCCACGGATCAGGCCTTGGCGATCTGCGCCTTGATCTTCTCGAGCACGTCTTTCGCGCTCGCGGGGATGGGCGTGCCCGGGCCGTAGATGCCCTTCACGCCGGCCTCGTAGAGGTAGTCGTAGTCCTGCCGCGGGATCACACCACCGACGAAGACCACGATGTCGTCAGCGCCCTGCGCCTTGAGCGCTTCGATGATGGCGGGCACCAGCGTCTTGTGGCCGGCCGCGAGGGTGGAGACGCCCACCGCATGCACGTCGTTCTCGATCGCCTGGCGCGCGCACTCTTCGGCCGTCTGGAAGAGCGGGCCCATGTCGACATCGAAGCCGAGGTCGGCGAAGGCGGTGGCAACGACTTTCGCGCCGCGGTCGTGCCCGTCCTGCCCGAGCTTGGCGATCATCACGCGGGGGCGGCGGCCCTGTTCTTCGGCGAAGGCCGCGATCTCCTGCTGGAGCTTTTCCCAACCCTCGGCACTGTCGTAGGCAGCTGCGTACACGCCGGTCACCTTTTGTGTGTCGGCGCGGTGGCGCCCCCAAACTTTTTCGAGTGCATCGCTCACCTCACCGACCGTCGCGCGCAGGCGGATGGCCTTGATGGAGAGGTCGAGCAGGTTGCCCGAGCCACTGTCGGCGCATTGCGTCAACGCGTCAAGCGCGGCCTGCACAGCCTTGGGGTCACGTGTGGCGCGGATCTTCTGCAAGCGCGCCACCTGCGCATCGCGCACCGCATGGTTGTCGATGTCGCGCGCTTCGATCGGGTCTTCTTCCTTCAGCTTGTACTTGTTGACGCCGACGATCACGTCCTTGCCCGAGTCGATGCGGGCCTGCTTCTCCGCCGCACTCGCCTCGATCTTGAGCTTGGCCCAGCCGCTCTGCACCGCCTTCGTCATGCCGCCCATCTCCTCGACTTCCTGGATGATGGACCACGCCTTGTCGGCCATGTCCTGCGTGAGCTTCTCCATCATGTAGCTGCCGGCCCAGGGGTCGACGACGTGGGTGATGTGCGTCTCTTCCTGGATGATGAGCTGCGTGTTGCGCGCGATGCGGGCCGAGAAATCGGTGGGCAACGCGATGGCTTCGTCGAAGCTATTGGTGTGCAGCGATTGCGTGCCGCCGAACACCGCGGCCATCGCCTCGATCGTCGTGCGCACCACGTTGTTGTACGGGTCCTGCTCGGTCAAGCTCCAGCCCGAGGTCTGGCAGTGCGTGCGCAGCATCAGGCTCTTGTCGTTCTTGGGGTTGAACTCTTTCATGATGCGCCACCACAAGAGGCGCGCGGCGCGCATCTTGGCCACTTCCAGATAGAAGTTCATGCCGATGGCCCAGAAGAAGCTCAACCGGCCTGCGAAGTCGTCGACGTTCAAGCCCTTGGCGAGTGCCGTCTTCACGTACTCGCGGCCATCGGCCAGCGTGAAGGCAAGCTCCAGCGCCTGGTTCGCACCCGCCTCCTGCATGTGATAACCCGAGATCGAGATCGAGTTGAACTTCGGCATGTTCTTCGCCGTGTACTCGATGATGTCGCCGATCACCCGCATGCTCGGCTCGGGCGGGTAGATGTAGGTGTTGCGGACCATGAACTCCTTGAGGATGTCGTTCTGGATGGTCCCGCTCAGTTTGTCTTGCGCCACGCCCTGCTCTTCGGCCGCGACCACGTAGCCGGCGAGCACCGGCAGCACGGCGCCGTTCATCGTCATGGACACGCTCACCTTGTCGAGCGGGATGCCGTCGAAGAGGATCTTCATGTCCTCCACCGAGTCGATGGCGACACCGGCCTTGCCCACGTCGCCGGTCACACGCGGGTGGTCGCTGTCGTAGCCGCGGTGCGTGGCAAGGTCGAAGGCCACGCTCACGCCCTGCCCGCCGGCGGCGAGCGCGCGGCGGTAGAAGGCGTTGCTCTCTTCGGCGGTGGAGAAGCCGGCGTACTGGCGGATGGTCCAGGGTCGCACCGCGTACATGGTGGCCTGCGGGCCGCGCACGAAAGGCGCGAAGCCGGGCAGCGTGTCGGCGTACGGCAGGTCCTTCGTGTCCGCCGCGGTGTAGAGCGGCTTCACAGTGATGCCCTCGGGCGTCACCCAGTGGAGCGCGTCGAGGTCGCCGCGGGGGGCGGACTTGGCGGCGGCCTTCTGCCAGGCGGCGAGCGCTTCGGGGGTGAGTTTCGGTTCAGACATGGGGCGACCAGCAGGTGTCGGATTCGAGGGTGTCGGCAGCAGGAAGAGAGGCGCCCGCAGCGCGCGCGAGGCAGTGAAAATCCTTCCACCCAGCCGTAATTCAAAATTGAATTATAACTACAATGCGCGGGTCGTCGACCCTTGTGGTCGCAACACCGCCCATCTGCCCTCAACGCCCATGTCCACGATATTTCCTCCCACGACTGCTGCAGCGTCCCCGGCGTCATCGCGCCTGCGCGAGAGCGCCCTGTACGAGCAGGTGGCCGAGCGGCTGCGGGCGCGCATCCTGGCGCACACCCTGCCTCCGGGGAGCTGGATCGACGAGCAATCGCTCGCCGCCGAATTCGGCATCAGCCGCACCCCATTGCGCGAGGCCTTGAAGGTGCTGGCCTCCGAGGGCCTGGTGACGATGAAGCTGCGCCGCGGCGCCTACGTCACCGAAGTCTCGGAGCGTGACCTGACCGAGGTCTACCACCTGCTGGCCTTGCTGGAGGCCGATGCTGCAGCCACCGTGGCCGCGAACGCCACCGCGGGCGAACTCGCCGAGCTGCAGGCGCTGCATGACCAGCTGGAGCGCACGGTCGACGATCGCGAGGCCTTCTTCCGCGCCAACGAGCAGTTCCACCTGAAGCTGCTGCGCATCGCCGACAACCACTGGACGCAGCAGATGGTGGGCGACCTGCGACGGGTGATGAAGCTCAACCGGCACCAGTCGCTCTTCAAGCAGGGTCGCGTCGAGGCCTCGCTCGACGAGCACCGCCAGATCATGCAGGCGCTGCACGCGCGCGACGCGGCCAAGGTGAAGCGGCTGATGGAGCAGCACATCCGCCACGGGCGCGAGGCGGCGGCACGCGCCTGACAGAATCGCGGACCATGCCGTCCGACACCCACCCTCGCCCCCCGCTGAGCCTGATCGCCGCCGTCGCGCGCAACGGCGCAATCGGGCGCGACAACCAGTTGCTCTTCCGCATCCCCGGTGACCTGCCGCGCCTGAAGCGCATCACGCTCGGCCACCCCGTCATCATGGGCCGCAAGACCTGGGACTCGCTGCCGCCGAAGAACCGGCCATTGCCGGGACGGCTCAACATCGTCGTCACGCGCAACCGCGACTGGCACGCCGAGGGCGCCGTCGTCGCGCACAGCCTGGAGGACGCCCTCCAGCACACACTCGGGGCGCAGCAGGCCTTCGTGATCGGCGGTGCCGAGCTGTATGCCCTGGCCCTGCCCTACGCCGACCGCCTCGAACTCACCGAAGTCGACCAGGACGCCGAGGGCGACGCGTTCTTCCCGGCGTGGAAACGCGGCGACTACCGGGAGACCGAGCGCGAGTCGCACCACGCCGGCGAGTCGACCCCGTTCGACTACGCCTTCGTCACCTACGAACGGAAGCGCTGACCCGCGTGAAAAGGCCCGCGCTTGGCGGGCCTTTTCAGGGGTCAGCGAGGGCGAGATCAGGACTTGCCGTTCTGCGCCTTGGCGTTGGCGATGCAGGTGTCCTTGGCGTCACCCGAGAGGGCGTCGCACTTCTCCTTGGCGACCTCGTAGCGGGCGTCGCGCTTGTCGTCGGCTGCGTCGGCACGCGCGCTCTGCGACTTCTTCGACGCCTTGATGTCGGCCATGGCCTTGTCCTTGGCGGCCTTGGCCTCCTTCACGCAGACGTCCTTGTCGTTGCCGGCCTTGTCGTCGCACTTTTCCTTCGCGACTTCGTAGGCCGTGTCGGCCTTGACCTTCGCCAGCTTCTCCTGGTCGCGCGGCTTGCCGCTCAGGCTCGCGTCCAGCTCGGCCTTGGCCACCTTCTCCTTGGCCTTGGCCTCTTCCACGCACACGTCCTTGGCGTTGTCCTTCAGGCTGTCGCAGGCCGCCTTGTCGGCCTTGTACGCAGCCTCGACGCGCTCCTTCTCGGCCTTGTGCTGCGCCTTGTCCATGGCCATGGCCGAGGTCATCGGCATGGCCATGACGGCAGCGACGAAGAACGAGTACTTGAGTTGAGAGGTCTTGGTCATGGGGTTCTCCTCATGGCGGTTGTTGAAAGTGACGGCAGTATCGGAATCGGGCCCTGCACCGCCCACCGGACGGCGCCGAAACCCGCTGTAGTGCCTCTCCTGCGCGAACCGGGAACAACCGGAGGTCGATTTGTAGGCGTCGTCCGACAGCGCGTCGGGGCAGCCGCACAATGGTGTTGCGTGCCGATACGTCGGACACTTGCGCATGCAAGTTCTCGTTCCAGCCCGCCGCGGTGAAATTTCCGCCCAGGATCCCGACAAGCACAAAGGGTCGCCACCCATGCAGCCGCTGAGGGCCTACATCGTCGAAGACAGCCAGGTCATCCGCGACAACCTGATCGCCACCCTCGAAGAGCTGGTGCCCGTGGAAGTGGTCGGGCATGCCGAAGATGAAGCCACGGCCGTTCAGTGGCTGATGCGCAGCGACAACTCCGTCGATCTGGTGATCGTCGACATCTTCCTGAAGTCAGGCTCCGGCCTCGGGGTCCTCAAGGTGACGCACGACCTGCCCGCGCGGCGCAACGTGGTGGTGCTCAGCAACTACGCCACGCAGGACATCCGCCGCAAGTGCCTGGAGCTCGGCGCCGACAAGGTGTTCGACAAGTCGAACGAGATCGACGCGCTGATCCAGTACTGCACCCGCCTCGCCGGCGGAGAAACGGGCCACGGCGCCTTGATGTGAGCCCCTCGGCTGACGGGTACGTCAGCCGGTCCCCCGATGGGATGCGGGCCGCTATTGAATGAGTCCGTTCTTCAGCGCGTAATACGTCAGGTCGCTGTTCGACTCGAGCTTCATCTTCTCCATCACCCGCGTGCGGTAGGTGCTGACCGTCTTCACGCTGAGCGACATGCTGTCGGCCATGTGGCTGATGGTTTCGCCCTTGGCCAGGCGCAGGAAGACCTGCAGCTCGCGCTCCGACAACTGCTCGTGCGGCGGCTTGTCGCCCCCGCCATTGAGCCCATCGGCGAGGCGCTCGGCCACGCCGGCGGTGATGTACTTGCGTCCGCGCGCCACGGTGCGGATCGCCTTGACGATCTCTTCCGGGTCGCAGTCCTTGTTGAGGTACCCGCTTGCACCCTGGCGCAGCAGGGTCGTGGCGTAGTGCTCTTCCGGAAAGCCGCTGAGAATGAGCACCGGCAGGTCGGGCGCACGAGCCTTGATGCCCGCGAGGGCGTCGACGCCGCTCTGGTCGGGCATGGAGATGTCGAGCACGATCACGTCGACCTCGCCGCCGCGCACGATGTCGAGCGCCTCGCGGCCGTTGTTCGCTTCGGCGACCACCGAGAAGTCGGGCTGGTCGGCAAAGAATTGCTTCAGGCCCGCGCGAATCATGGCATGGTCATCAACGATGGCAATTCGAATCATGGTGTGCCTCTGTTGCTCCTCAACGAAGATTGCATGTTATCGGACGAAAAGAAAACATGAGCGTCTACAAGGTCCTCAAGCGAAACCCCGTCGTCTTCCCGCTCGCCTGCCTGGCGGTGCTCGCCATGGTGGCGGTCAGCGAAACCTCCTACTGGCGCTCTTCCGGCAAGCTCACCGCCCTGACCGAGATGGGCGCGGCCCGCACGGCGGTGCAGGACCTCGCCCAATCGATCCTCGACGCCGAGGCAAGCCAGCGCAGCTTCCTCCTCACCCACCGGGAGGAGTACCTGCGGCCGTATGAGCGCGCGTTGAAGAAGATCGACCATTCCTTCCAGGTCCTCGACCAGTACTACCAGAAAGACGCCAATTCGACCGCCGTGCTCGCCCGGCTGCACGACGTGGTCGACGGCAAGGTCTCGGAACTGGCCGAAACCATGCGGCTGCAAAAGGAGGGCAAGAATGATGCCGCGATGGAGCTGATGCTCTCCGACATCGGCCGCGAGAAGATGGACGCGGTGCGCCAGCTCACCGCCGAACTGTTCGCCCGCGAGAGTGCCAACGTCACCGCCGGGCGGGAGGACGTCGACACCACGCTCTGGCTCGGCCGCCTCGGCGTGATGGTGCTGAGTGCGCTGGGCCTGCTCTCGCTTTTCATGTACCTGCGGCAGACCTCCGCGCTCGAGTCTCAGCGGGAGGCCCAGGCCCAGGAACGGCAGCGCCTGCTGCAGGCCGAGCGCGAGCGGCTGGAGCAGGAGGTGGCGCAGCGCACGGCGCAACTTGTCGAATTGACCGATCACCTGCAGACCGCACGGGAAGACGAGCGCCACCGGCTGGCCCGCAACCTGCACGACGAACTGGGTGCCCTGCTGACCTCGGCCAAGCTCGACGCGGCGCGCATCCGCTCGCGCCTGACCGGCGGCAACCCCGAGGCGCTCGACCGGCTGAACCACCTCGTCGAGACCCTCAACAGCAGCATCGCGCTCGGCCGCCGCATCATCGAAGACCTGCGCCCGTCGACCCTCAGCAACCTCGGCCTCGTACCCACGCTCGAGATCCTGGGCCGCGACTTCGCCAGCCACTCGGGCGTGCGCGTGCACACCTTGCTGGAGCCGGTGTCGCTGCCGCCCGATTCGCAACTGGTGGTCTACCGCCTGGTGCAGGAGGCCATCACCAACATCACCAAGCACGCCCGCGCGAAAGAGGTGTGGATCACGCTGCAGTCGCACGAGGGCCACGCCCGTGTGTCGGTGCGCGACGACGGCGTGGGCTTCGACCCTGCACGCCAGCCGCGCTCGACCTTCGGCCTGATCGGCATGCGCTACCGCGTGGCGGCCGAAGGCGGGCGCTTCTCGCTGGCCTCGGCGCCCGGCGAAGGCACCTGCATCGAAGCGACGCTGCCCGAGACGGCCCCGGCCGTGGCCTGACCGCGGCTGCCTGGCGTCAGCCTGACGCCTGAAGCACGCGGGTTTCGCACCGGCACTTCCCCTGTCAGCGCGCTCCTACGCCGCGTCGCTCGCTCGCCCGACACCGTGCAGGCCCGGCGGCCTATCGCCGGTGCGCGAGCGCATGCCCACACTCCGCTCCATCGCAGCTCCACTGCGAAGCCCAGAAGACCCATTCAATTCTCAAGGAGCACCTCATGCTGCATTACGCCGTCGTTTTCTTCGTGATCGCCCTGATCGCGGCACTGTTCGGATTTGGCGGCATCGCCGCTGGAGCCGTCGGGATCGCCAAGATCCTGTTCATCGTGTTCGCCGTCCTGGCCGTCGCGAGCTTCCTCTTCGGTCTGCTGCGAAAAGGCTGAAGGCCCTCCGCTCCTGCAAGTTGTCAGGCAACGCTCATCCCACCCACTCGCCCGGAAGGAAACACCATGTACGCCAAGAACCCCAATGATCCCGCCAACACCGTTGCAGACCAGGCCGCCGGCAAGGCCGACCAGGCCATCCGCTCGACCCAGCGCGTGGCCAACGACGCCCTCGACGGTCTGTCCGACAGCGTGAACAGCGCCAGCCAGCGTGTCGCCCCCATGCTCAACCGCGCCACCGAGCAGGCCAGCGCCCTGGCCCAGCGCAGCATGGACGCCATGCGCCAGACCTCGCAGCAGCTCCGCGACAAGGCCATGCATGCGTCCGACGCGACCGCCAGCGCCATCCGCAACGACCCGATCAAGTCGGTGCTGATCGCCGCTGCCACCGGCGCCGCGCTGATGGCGCTCGTGAGCCTGCTGAGCCGCTCGCGTCACCACGACTGAGCAACCGCCCCAGCCGCCGCCCGCCTCCCGCGGGCGGCGGCGTTTCCGTCTTCTTGTCGTGAGCCCTGCCCGGAGCGCGCCGCCATGCACCCACTGCTGCACCTCGTCATCCGCGAGCCCAACCTGCTGGCCGACCATGCCGGCGCCTACGCCGAGCTGCTCGGGGAAGAAATCGGGAGCGCCTCGGCACAGTGGAAACGCAAGGCGCTCCTCTCCGCCGTGGCGCTGAGCTGTGCCGGCGTAGGGGCAGTGCTGGTGGGTGTGGCCCTGATGCTGTGGGCGGTGATCCCGCCGGAGAACATGAACGCGCCGTGGGCGCTGATCGTCGCGCCGCTGGTGCCGCTGGGCGCCGCCGTGGCGTGCTGGGTCTCGGCGCAGAGCCAGACCGGTCCGCGTGCCTTCGAGCAGATGCGCCGCCAGCTCCGCGAAGACGCGGCGATGCTCAAGGAAGTGACCGCATCATGAGTGACGAGCTCGACGCACGCCTGTCGGCCGTGGAACGCCTGACGCTCTCGCGCCAGCGACTGCGGGTGGCCCTGCACGAACTGGCGCCGCCCGACGAAGCCACGGGCGAGCCGAAGGAGCCCTCGGTGCTGATGACGGCGCTGATGGCCATTCCCGGGGTGCAGACGCTCGTCGAATCGGTGCGAGGCTGGTGGGCGCAACACCCGCTCCACCTGGCCACGCTGGTGGCGGGCAGCACGGCGCGCAGCGCCATGAGGCCCATCGCCGGGCGCAACCCGTTCGGGCTCGTCCTCGCCGCAGCCGCGGTGGGCGGCCTGCTCTACTGGATCAAGCCGTGGCGGGGCCTTCTGCGCCCGGCGCTGCTGGCCGGCATCGTGCCGCACCTGGTGTCGCGCATCATGGCGCAGGTGCCGGTGGAGTCGTGGATGGAGGCCGTGTCGACCTACGCGTCGGAGCAGATGCGTGGCCAGCGATCGGCCGAGTCGCAGGCGGCCACCGGAGACGGCGCCACAACGCGGCCCGCCGCGCCGGCGGCAGGCACCACCACGCCAGTGCAGCCGCAAGGGCCTGCGGACGGCCCTTCGCACACCGTCCCGCCCACGGGCACGCTGCACTGAGAAGCGAGCGCCGCACTCGGCGGCGCACCCGTCTACAGCCAGTATTCCCAGATGGAGGCAAACGCCTCCTTCACCCGGTTCTTGAGCGGCCGCTGCTTCCACTGCTGCAGCGTGACCTGCTGCGAGGCTTCCAGGTCCTTGGCGAACATTGCTTCCATCTGCCGGCCGAAGTCGGCCCCGAGCACCACGGCATTGAGCTCGTCGTTGTGCAGGAAGCTGCGCCAGTCGAGGTTGGTGGAGCCCACGGTCGCCCACACGCCGTCGATCACCGCGGTCTTGGAATGCAGGATCACGCCGCGCCGCTCGTAGATCTTCACGCCCGCCTTGAGCAGCGAGTGGTAGAAGCGCCGACCGGCGTGGAAGATGAGCCAGGCATCGCTCTGGCTCGGCAGGATGAGGGTCACGTCCACCCCCCGCTGCGCGGCCGCTTCGAGTGACGCGAGCAACTGGGGATCGGGCGCGAAATACGCCATGGTGATGTGCACGCTGGTTTCGGCCGATCCGATCGCCGACAGCAGCGTGGCGTAGATGAGCGCGTACGGATCGTCGGGCGAGCTGCCGATGGCGCGCACCACCTGGTTGCCCACCTGTTGCTGCGGGGGGAAGTACATGCGGTCGGGCAAGGGCTCGCCCTTCTGCTTCTTCCACGTGCCGAAGAAGAGCCGCTGGAATTCGGTCACCACGGGCCCTTGCAGGCGGATGTGCGTGTCGCGCCATGCGTGCCCGTCCTTGCCGGGAGCGACCTTCCCGCCACCGCCACCCGAGCTGCCGGAGCCGCCGGAGCTGCCCGAACGCCCGAACGAACCGCTCGAGTAGACGCTGCTGATGTTGATGCCGCCGAGGAAAGCCACCTTGCCATCGACCACCAGCAGCTTGCGGTGGTCGCGCTGGTTGATCTCCCAGCCCTTGCGCGCGTTCTTCGGGTTGACCGGGTTGAACTCCAGCACCTTGATGCCGACGTCGGTCATGCGCTTGAAGAATTCCTTGGGCGTGAACAAGGTGCCCACGCTGTCGTGGATCACGTTCACCTGCACGCCCTTCTTCTGCTTGGCGATCAGGGCGTCGGCGAAACGGCGGCCCACCTCGTCGTCGTCGAGGATGTAGGTCTGCAGGTTGATGTGGTCGCGGGCGGCCTCGATGGCCTCGAACATCGCGGCGTAGGTCGCGGGGCCGTCCTGCAGCAGCGTCACCTGGTTGCCCACGGTGAGCGGGCTGCCCACCACCGCCTCCTCGATGGCGAGGTGCCGCTCGAAGATGCCGGTGTCGGGCGCACGCGCCGCGAGCCTGGCCAGCACGGCCTTGCTCTGCTCGGGCGAGAGCGGGCCGCGCGCGCTTTCGAGCTGGGGATTGCCGGTCGGCGTCGCCGCCAGCACCTTCTCGGGCTCGAAGGTCGGCAGCGTGCTGCAGGCGCTCACGCCCACGAGCACCGCCAGCGTGATGCGCGCGAGGCGGGGCCGATGCGTCCGGGCCGACACGGCGGGCCGCATGATCAGCGCACAGCGGCGCTCACGCGCCACACCACGTTGCCCACGTCGTCGGCGACCAGCAGGGCGCCCTGGCGATCGAGCGCCACGCCCACGGGCCGGCCGTGCGCCCTTTCGCCGGCGCCAAGGAAGCCGGTCAGCACGTCGAGCGGCGCACCGCTCGGCTTGCCGTTCTGGAAGGGCACGAAGATGACCTTGTAGCCGCTGTGCGGCTTGCGGTTCCAGGAACCATGCTGGCCGATGAACATGCCTTGCGCATAGGCGGGCGGCAGGGAGTTGCCGGCCGACCAGGCGAGCCCGAGCGAGGCGGTGTGCGGCCCAAGCGCGTAGTCGGGCACGAGCGCGGTGGCCACCAGGTCGGGCCGCGGCGGCTTCACGCGCTCGTCGACGTGCTGTCCGAAGTAGCTGTAGGGCCAGCCGTAGAAGCCGCCGTCGCGCACCGAGGTCATGTAGTCGGGCACGAGGTCGCTGCCGATCTCGTCGCGCTCGTTCACCACCGTCCACAGCGTGTTCGTCGACGGCTCCCAGGCCATGCCGTTGGGATTGCGCAGGCCGGTGGCAAAGAGGCGCTTCACGCCGGTCTTCACGTCGATCTCCCAGACGGCCGCCCGGCCCTCCTCCGCGTCCATGCCGTTCTCGCCCACGTTGCTGTTGGAGCCGACGGTCGCGTACAGCTTGCTGCCGTCCGGGCTTGCGATGAGGCTCTTCGTCCAGTGGTGGTTAAGCTCGCCACCGGGCAGGTCGGCCAGGCGCACGGGCGCGGTCTCGATGGTCTTCGCACCGGGCGGATAGGCCACGCGCACCACCGCGTCGGTGTTGGCCACGTAGAACTGGTCACCGATCAGCGCCATGCCGAAGGGCGAGTTGAGGTTCTCCAGGAAGACCGAGCGTTCGTCGGCCACGCCGTCGCCGTTGGTGTCGCGCAGCAGCGTGATGCGGTTGGCGCTGGGCGTGGCGGCACCGGCACGCTTCATCATGAACTTCATGACCTTGCCCTTGATGCCCTGGCCACCGGCAGGACGCGGCGGGGCATTGCTCTCGGCGACGAGCACGTCACCGTTGGGCAGCACGTGCAGCCAGCGCGGGTGGTCGAGCCCTGTCGCGAATGCATTCACACGCATGCCGGGCGCGGCTTGCGGCCCGGTGCCGGCGGGCCAGGGATCGGCCTTCGCCACGTTGACCGTCGGGATCAGCGTGCGTGTCGGTTCGGGCAACTGGGGCCGTGGTCCGGTGCCGGCTTCGACGGGCAGCTTGGCCGTGTCGCCGCACGCGGCCATCAGCGTGGCCGAGAGCGCGAGTGCAAGAACGCGCCACATGCTAGATGCGCCCCATGAGGAGCAGCACGACGACGATGATGAGCAACAGCCCCACGCCGCTCGTCGGCCCATAGCCCCAGCCGCGGCTGTGCGGCCAACTTGGAAATGCGCCGATCAACAGCAGGATCAGGACGATGAGCAGGATGGTGCCGAGTGTCATGCGGTCCTCCGCTTGGTATCAGGATGGGCGCATCGTCGGCACCCGGCGCATGGCACGCCATCAGCGCGGAGCCTCATTCGCTGTGGGGCGCCGCCTACGGCCGGCAGCCGACACCGCCCCGCGGTCCCGTCCTACAGCAGCAGAGCCCGCGCGCCGATGGTGACCGCTCGGATGTCTTTCTAGAGTTCGTGCACTGCCCCGGCCACCCAAGAGGACCCTGCATGTACACCCCACAAGACCAGAAAAGCCAGCCTTCGACGGCGCCCTCCGACCACCAGCCCCTGGTGCTCGACGAAGCCGGCCTCGACGCCGCGCGCAAGAGTCTCGACCAGGGCGCCATCACGCCGGCCTACGGCCCGTGGCGCGAGGACATCATCAAGCTGCTCAACGACTCGCTCGCCACCGAGCTCGTCTGCGTGATGCGCTACAAGCGCCACTACTACACCGCCGCCGGCCTCGACTCGCCGGCCATCGCCGAAGAATTCCTGGTGCATGCGAACGAAGAATCGGCCCACGCCGACAAGCTCGCGCAGCGCATCGTGCAGCTCGGCGGCAAGCCCGACTTCAATCCCGACTCGCTCACGAAGCGCAGCCACGCCGACTACGACGAGTCGCTGGAGCTGCAGGACATGATCCGCGCCAACCTCGTGGCCGAGCGCGTGGCGATCGAGGCCTACACCCAGATCATCAAGCTGATCGGCGACAAGGACAGCACCACCCGCCGCATCCTCGAGGAGATCCTCGCGGACGAGCAGGAGCACGCCGACGAACTGTCGGACTGGCTGAGCTGAGGCCCGCTTGCGCGTTCCGCCCCGTGGGTGGTGGGCACATCATTCAAGAACCACCCGCTTGTCCAACCATTGAGGAGCTGCACCATGATGATCCGCACCACCCTTGCCGCCGCGATGACGGCCTTTGCGCTGATCGCCACCTCGGGCTGCGCCGTGAAGCGCGGCCAGTCGACCGTCGGTGAATACGTCGATGACGCCGCCATCACCACGGCCGTGAAGGCCCGCTTCGTCGACAACAAGGAAGTCGACGCGACGGCGATCAAGGTCGAAACGCTCAAGGGCACGGTCATGCTGTCGGGCTTCGCGAAGAACGCCAACGAAAAGGCCATGGCCGAGAACATCACCTGGAAGGTCGATGGGGTGAAGGCGGTGAAGAACGAGATCGCCGTTCGCCCCTGAACGCGCGGCGGACATAGTGTCATGAACAGGGATCGCGCCAGAGGCCGCTGAGGCACCTGACCGTCCACGCCCCGGGTTCGCCGAACACCGGGGCTTTTTTTCGCACACCACCATGCAGAGCGACGACGAAGACGACACCGACCCACTGCCGCGGCGCACGCACAAGCCGCGAGTGCGTGCGAGCGCGGCGACCAACCTGCTCGCCGCCCTGGCCGTGGTGGCGGTGCTGTGGTGGGGCCGCACCTTCCTCATTCCGCTCACGGCCGGGCTGATGCTCGTGATGCTGGTGACGCCGCTGTCGGTGACGCTCGAACGCTGGCTGCGAAGCCGCGCGCTCGCGACGCTCATCACCCTGGCCACGGTGATGGGCGCACTGGTG
>DASWSY010000378.1:0-21153 GCA_036402415.1 Rhizobacter sp.
CGCCTTGGCCAGCCCATCGATCACGCCTTCGCCGATCAGGTGCAGCTTGGAGGTGATGCTCAAGATGAGCACCTCGCCATCGAGCGTCCAGGCGCGCACTTCGTCGTTCTTGAACTCTTCGGTGCCCGACTTGAGCGGGTCCACCGCGCCGGAGCCGAACAGCGCTTCGGGGAAGTGCTGGCGCTGGTAGACGGGCAGGTTGCTCTTGGGCAGGTATTTGTTCTGCGATGCGCTCCACGAGCCTTCCGGCGTGTGCACGCCGTCGCGGCCGTCGAACACCCAGGCGGGCAGCGGCGCCTTGCTGAGCGCCTTGCCGGCATCGATATCGGCCTTGACCCACTCGGCGACCTGCTTCCAGCCGGCTTGTTGCCACAGCTCGAACGGGCCCTGGTTCATGCCGAAGCCCCAGCGCAGCGCAAGGTCGATCTCGCGGGCCGAGTCGGCGATGTCGGCCAGGTGCACCGCGGCGTAGTGGAAGCCGTTGCGCAGGATGGCCCACAGGAACTGCGCCTGCGGGTTGGTCGATTCGCGCAGCAGCTTCAGGCGCTCGGCCGGAGCCTTCTTGAGCATGCGGGCGACGATCTCGTCGGCCTTGCCGCCGGCGGGGACGTAGTCACCCTTGGCCGGGTCGAGGCGCTGGATGTCCTTGCCGACCTTCTTGTAGAAGCCGGCGCCGGTCTTCTGGCCGAGCGCGCCCTTCTCGATCAGCGCGGCCACGGCCTTGGGCGTGGCGTAGGCACTGTAGAAGGGGTCGTCCTTCAGGTTGTCCTGCATCGTCTTCATGACGTGGGCCATCGTGTCGAGGCCCACCACGTCGGCGGTGCGGAAGGTGCCGCTCGACGCGCGGCCGAGCTTCTTGCCGGTCAGGTCGTCGACCACGTCATACGAAAGGCCGAAGTTCTCGGCTTCCTTCATCGTCGACAGCATGTTGGCGATGCCGACGCGGTTGGCCACGAAGTTGGGCGTGTCCTTGGCGCGCACCACGCCCTTGCCGAGCGCGGTGGTGACGAAGCTTTCGAGCTGGTCGAGGATCTCCGGGCGCGTGGTCGGGGTGGGGATCAGCTCCACCAGGTACATGTAGCGCGGCGGGTTGAAGAAGTGGATGCCGCAGAAGCGCGGCTTGATCTCGGCCGGCAGCACTTCGCTGAGCTTGGTGATGGAGAGACCCGAGGTGTTCGACGCGACGATGGCGTGCGGGGCGATGAACGGGGCGACCTTGGTGTAGAGGTCGAGCTTCCAGTCCATGCGCTCGGCGATGGCCTCGATGATGAGGTCGCAGTCCTTGAGCAACTCGAGATGCTCTTCGTAGTTGGCCTGCTGGATCAGCGCGGCGTCTTCGGGGATGCCCAGCGGCGACGGCTTGATCTTCTTCAGGCCGTCGACGGCCTTGGTGACGATCCCGTTCTTCGGGCCTTCCTTGGCCGGCAGGTCGAACAGCACGACCGGCACCTTCACGTTGACGAGGTGGGCGGCGATCTGCGCGCCCATCACGCCGGCGCCGAGCACGGCGACCTTGCGGACATTGAATCGACTCACGGTCTTCTCCTTGGAACGGGTTTTCTAAGCGGTTGAGAGAGAAAGGTTGTTCTTGTCTTGGCGTGGCTCAGTCGGCAGCGAGGAACTCGCGTACCGCAGGCCAGTAGGTATCCGGCTCGTCGCGCAGGCCGTGGGTGTGCTCGGCGCGCTCGAGGGTGAGGCGGGTCAGTTGCGCACCGGCGGGTGCGGCGGCTTGCAGCCGGTCGCCGTGGAACACCGGCGTCCAGGTGTCGCCACGGCTGTGGATCAGCATCAGCCGCGATGAGGGCTTCAGGTGCCGGATGTTCCATTCGGCTCGCAGGCCACGCTCCATCGCAGGCGCAAAGAAGCGCCCGACCTGCAGCACGGCATGCGGGAACGGATAGGCCTTCCAGAAGAGCGGCAAGGTGGCGGCGCAGGATTCGGCCACGACGCGGTCGAACGGGTAGTCCGCATGCAGCATCGCGTTGAGCGCATGCATGGCCCCGAAAGACGCGCCCATGGCATGCACCGGCAGCCCCGGGAAACGCCGGCGCGCCCACTGGCCGGCGGCCACGATGTCGGCCGGCCAGTCGAAGTTGGTCGACGGGCTCTCGCCGAAGCCGTTGAAGTCGAACAGCACGACGTGGAAGCCGTCATCGAGCAGCCGCTGCGCATGGCCGTTGCGCAGCCAGAAGCCCTTGCTCGCCAGGCCCATCGGGTGCGCGCAGACCACCACGCCACGCACGCGGGGCGCCGAGGTCTCGGCGACGACGGCCGCCAGCTCGGCATGGCTGCCGCTGGCGATCGTCACCCGCTGCCAGCCTTCGGCCGGCACGCCTTGTGGCCAGCGCCAGGCCTTCATGAAGCGGCCGAAGAACGGCTTCTTCAGCTGGCGATGCCACCACCAGCGGGCGCCGGAGCGTCCGCTCGTCATGCCCTGCCAGCCGGCGCCTGCGAGCTCACCCATGGCCCGTCACTCGACGCGGTGCCAGGTCTGCGAACGGCCGATCATCGGCGTGCCGATGTAGCCGCGGACGTCAAGTTTCTTGTTGTCTTCAGCAGGCCTCAGGCGCAGCTTGTAGGTTTTGCCGTTGTTCGGGTCCAGGATGCTGCCGCCATCCCACTGGCCGGCATGTTCGGCGTTCTTCCTGACGCCGTTGATGATGGTCAGGCCCACGATGGGCTTGCCCTTAAGATCACCGGTGCACTCGTCGCAGACGGCGTCGGGCTTGGCGGCTGGATCGAGGATCTTCTCGATCCGGCCGGTCACGACACCGTTGCTCTCCGAGATGCGCACCAGCGACTTCTCGACCTTGGTCTTGTCGTCGATGGTCTTCCACAGGCCGACGGGCGTGGCTTGCGCGCATGCCATGCCCGAGACCAGCAGTGCGGCCGCAGCCGCCAGCAGCGTCTTCATCGTGTCTTCTCCTGGCTTGTTGTTGTGACGGAAATGAAAGCGAGGCAGCTTAGAACAAAGCCTCGTCCATCTCCATCAGCGGCTTCAAGCCCGCGCGTGCGGTGCGGATGAGGCTCGCGGTCTCGGGGAAGAGCTTGGCGAAGTAGAAGCGCGCGGTGGCGAGCTTGGCGGTGTAGAACGGGTCGCCGGAGCCCTGCTTCTCGAGTGCAACCTTCGCCATGCGGGCCCAGAAGTAGCCCATCACCAGGTGGCCGGCCACGCGCAGGTAGTCCACCGCGGCAGCGCCCACCTCGTCCTGGTTGCCGAAGGCCTTCATGCCGATCTCGGTGGTGAGCTTGACCACCTTCTCGCCCAGGTCGGCCAGCGGGTTCACGAACTCCTGCATGGCTTCGTTGGTGCCCTCTTCCTCGACGAAGGCCTGCACGATCTTGCCGAACTTCTTCAGCTTGGCGCCGTTGTCGCCCAGCACCTTGCGGCCCAGCAGGTCCAGCGACTGGATGGTGTTGGTGCCCTCGTAGATCATGTTGATGCGGGCATCGCGCACGTACTGCTCCATGCCCCATTCCTTGATGAAGCCGTGGCCGCCGTAGACCTGCAGGCAGTGCGAGGTGGAGATCCACGCGTTGTCGGTCAGGAAGGCCTTGACGATCGGGGTGATGAGCGCCACCAGGTCGCCGCACTCGCGCTTGACGTCTTCGTCGTCGCTCGCGAGTTCCTTGTCGAGCTGCAGCGAGGTCCACATGCCGAGCGCACGGCCGCCCTCGGCGTAGGCGCGGGCGGTGAGCAGCATCTTGCGCACGTCGGGGTGCACGATGATGGGGTCGGCCGGCTTGTCGGTCGCCTTCGGGCCCGAGAGGGCGCGCATCTGGATGCGGTCCTTGGCGTAGACCACGGCGTTCTGGTAGGCCACTTCGGTCAGGCCCAGGCCCTGGTTGCCCACGCCCAGGCGGGCGGCGTTCATCATCACGAACATCGCGGCCAGGCCCTTGTTGGGCTGGCCGACCAGCGTGCCGACGGCGTTTTCCAGCACGAGCTGCGCGGTGGCATTGCCGTGGATGCCCATCTTCTCTTCCAGGCCGGCGCAGTAGATGCCGTTGCGCTTGCCCAGGCTGCCGTCGGCGTTGACCAGGAACTTCGGCACCACGAAGAGCGAGATGCCCTTCGAGCCGGCGGGTGCGTCGGGCAGGCGGGCCAGCACCAGGTGCACGATGTTGGGCGCCATGTTGTGCTCGCCGGCCGAGATGAAGATCTTCTGGCCGGTGATCTTGTAGGTGCCGTCGGCCTGCGGTTCGGCCTTGGTGCGCAAGAGGCCGAGGTCGGTGCCGCAGTGCGGCTCGGTGAGGCACATGGTGCCGGTCCATTCGCCGCTCGTGAGCTTGGGCAGGTAGGTCTTCTTCTGCTCGTCGGTGCCGTGGGCGTGCAGGGCTTCATACGCGCCGTGCGACAGGCCTGGGTACATGGTCCAGGCCTGGTTGGCCGAGTTCAGCATCTCGTAGATGCACTGGTTGATGGTCACCGGCAGGCCCTGGCCGCCGTAGGCCGGGTCGCAGCTGAGCGACGGCCAGCCGCCTTCCACGTACTGCTGGTAGGCCTCCTTGAAGCCCTTGGGCGGCGTGACCTCGTGCGTTTCCTTGTTCAGCGTGCAGCCCTCTTCGTCACCGCTGCGGTTGAGCGGGAAGATCACCTGCGAGGCGAACTTGCCGCCCTCTTCCAGCACGGCATTGATGGTGTCGGCATCGATGTCCTTGTGGGCGGGAAGCGCCTGCAGCTCGCCCGTCACGTTGAACACCTCGTGCAGGAGGAACTGCATGTCGCGCAGAGGAGGGTTGTACTGGGCCATGGTGGAACTCCTTGAGTGTTGGAATCGAAAGAGGGAAACGGAAACGGGGCCGGCGGGTCGACTAGCGCCGTGCCGCGCGCGAGGCCTGGCGCGGCGTCGCGGCGGATGCGGTCACGGGCGCGACCGTGGGCGTGATCGCGTAGTAGCTCACCACCCGCTCGAAGCCGATGCGCGCGCGGTCGAGCGCCCCGGGCAAGCGCAGGAAGCGTGCATCGTGGTGGACGGCCAGGATGTGGCCATGGATCTCGAACAGCATCTGCTGGGCGTCGGTGTCTTCACGCAGGTGGCCTTCTTGGATAGCCATGCGGATGGCGCGTTCCAGCGCAAGATGCCAGGCACGCACCATCTCGACGAGCGCATCTCGCACCGGGCCCGGCCGGTCGTCGAACTCGACCGCCCCGCTGATGTAGATGCAGCCCGAATCGAGTTCGACCGCGACACGCTTGATCCAGCGCTCGAACAGCGCACGCAGCCGCGGCAGGCCACGCTCTTCGCGCAGCGCGGGGAAGAACACCTCTTCCTCGAACTTGGCGTGGTACTCGCGGATGACCGAGATCTGCAGTTCCTCGCGCGATCCGAAATGCGCGAACACCCCCGACTTGCTCATCTGCATCACGTCGGCCAAGGCGCCGATCGACAGGCCCTCCAGGCCCATGTGCGAGGCCAGGCCCAAGGCGGCCTCCAGGATGGCGGCGCGGGTCTGCTGGCCTTTCTGCATCTGGCGCGGGGTGTCGCGCAGCGAGCGGGGGTTGGCACTCATGGTCGTGGTGCAACAAAAATGAAACGAACGATCGTTCTATTCTTACCGAGCTTCCTGGGAGAAAGCGAGCCTCCCGTGCGCTGTTTGTCACCTTTTTCTAGGCGTTGTCGCCTAGGCGGCGGCGGAACCGTCCGCGAGACAGAGGGTTAACCCTTGTTCAAGCGGGCGATGTGGGGTGCCGGGTCATGGCGGGCTCCGGCCCGATCGCCACCTCAGCACGCGCAGGTGACACCCGCCGCTCGCCTGCGTGACGGATCGGTGACTGTGGTGCCTCGACCGCGCGGCCGTTCCGCGTCGCTATTGAGCGAAAGGCGTTCCATGCATTACTCTCCGGCAAGGAGTGTGATTCGTGGAAGTGCTGCAACTCGATGTGTCCGGCCGCCCGCAATCGTGGATCTCGGCCAAGGAAGCGGCGGTCATCTATGCGAGCGACGGCATCGCATGGACCCTCGGCGAGGCGTTCTACGTCCTGCGCGGCGGCATGCAACGCCGCACGGGCCTTCAGTCGCGCATCGAGGTGCACCCGATCATCGCGGTGCGCGGCGCGATCCCAAGCCGGGCATGGCGGCAGACGCCCGCCCTCTCCAACCCCAAGCTCTTCTCGCGCGACCGCCAGGTCTGCGCCTATTGCGGCGGCCGCTTCCACACCGACGACCTCACGCGCGAGCACATCGTGCCCACCTCGCGCGGCGGCCACGACACCTGGATGAACTGCATCACCGCCTGCCGTGCCTGCAACGGCCACAAGGGCAACCGCCTGCCCGAAGAGGCCAACATGACGCTGATGTACCTGCCCTACGTGCCCAGCCTGCACGAGGACATGATCCTGCGTGGCAGGCGCATCCTCGCCGACCAGATGGAGTTCCTGCTCGCCAGCGTGCCGCGGCACAGCCGGCTGCGCAGCTAGGCGCTCAGACCCCGCGGCGTGGCGCGCGCTTTGCGCTCACCAGGCGCACGGAGTCCCGCTCGGTCGGGCGCGAGTTGGCGATGAACTCGCTGTCGTTGCGGACCATGGTCATGGTGCTCGGGTCGATCCACATCGTGCCGCCCATGAAGGTGGAGGCTGCGCCGGACGGCCGTGCTTCACCGCGCCGCTCCACACGGTAGGCCTTGAAGGTGCCGGCCGGCACGGTCACCTCCTCGTAGGCCACGACGCGGAAGTCGTAGAAGTTGGTGGTCGGCGAGCCGCCCTCGACGGTGTTGGTGAAGGCCGAGCGCCACCGTTTGCCGAGCGCGAGGTCGGAGGGGACCATCATGACGCCCGGCTCCTTCACGCCTCGGCTGTTCTTGATCACCGAGCCCATCTGGTCGAGGACCGAGCTGCCGTGGTTGATCTCGACACGGTCGGCACTGGCGAAGGTCACGCGCTGGGTGAAGCGCCGGGCGATGCCGGTGAAGCCGTCGATCGACTCGTACACCAGTTCGTCGCCCACCTCGAACCGGTTGACCCCGGCCGGCAGCGTCGCCACGCCCTGCGCGTTGGGCTGGGAGGTCACCTTCGCGCGTTGAAGCCGCTCCAGGCGGAACTGCGCCTGCTCGCTGATCAGCCCGTTCGGATACTTCTGAAGGTAGGCGTAGAAGTCCTCGGGGTTGGTCGAGGCCTTGATGCGGTCCCATTCGTTCTTCTCGCGCAGCAGCGCGGCCTCGACCTGGCGCAGGTCTTCGGCCTCGCGTGCCCGCAGAGGCGCCTTGGGGTCGAAAGAAAAGTCTTCCTCCAGGCTGGTGCTTTCCCACGGCACCTGCCGGCCCTCGCTGCCGCGGCGCACCTGCAGGCGCACCCGCTTGAAGACGTCTTCGATGCGCGCCGCCGGCTGCTGCATCTCCTTCACCAGGTAGTGCGTGTACAGCCCGTTGCCGCTCTTCGCGTCGCCGTCTTCCGCGACGTTGCCCGGCGCGGTCGCGAAGGCGAGCAGCGTGCCGGGCGGTGCGTCCATCTGCGCAAGGCCCTTGCCGCTGGCGCTGCTGCCGAACGGGTTGTCGCGGCAGGCGTCGAGCACCACGATGTTCATGCGGTTGCCGGCGGTCCGGAAGGCGTCGACCACCTGCTGGACGTCAACCGCCTGCTGGCGCACGTCGGCCGCGTTCGCGAGCTTCGCATCGACCGGCACCATGTAGTTGCGCCAGTCGAGCTGCAGGCCGTGGCCGGCGTAGTACAGCAGGCCCACGCCGCGCCGGTCCTTCAGCCTGTCGCGCACCTGGCCTATGGCACGCTCCATCTCGGCTTTCCGGGCGTCGCGCACCTCCACCACGGAAAACCCCATGCCCTTGAGCGTGTTGCTCATTGCACGAGCGTCGTTGACGGGGTTCACGAGGGGCGCCACCGCGTAGGCGGCGTTGCCGATCACCAGGGCCACGCGCAACTCCGAGGGCGCCTGGGCGTGGGCCGACACCACAAGACCGGCCATCGACAGTGCGAGCCTGGTACGCAGCCTCATCGTGGGTTCTCCTCGCGCGTGGTGGCCCGATCGCCAGGCCGTCGGGCGGCATTGTGACCGCGGGCGCGCGGTGCGTGCCAGGCAGCCATCCCTCAGCTTGAGGATGGCCCCGGACGCTCAGCCGAGGGCGTCGAGTTCGGCTTCGACCTGCTTGGCCGTGATGAACTGGATCGCATGCCATCCGTGGGCACGCGCGATCTCCACGTTCTTCGCCACGTCATCGATGAACACCGTCTGCGAGGGCTCGATGCCGAAGCGGCGGGTCGCGAGCTCGAAGATCTCGGGTTCGGGCTTGATGAGCTTCACGCGCGAGGAGAACACCCCGTCGGTGAAACGCGAGAAGAACTCGTGCGTGCTCTCCAGGTGCACCGCATACGGCTCCGGCATGTTCGAGAGGAAGTACAGCCGGTGTCCGCGGTCGTGCAGGCGGTGCAGCAGGTCGACCGTCTCCTTCTGTGCCTCGAGCTCGCCGGGCACGGCGTCGATCACCGCCTGCACTTCGCCGAGTTCGAAGCCCAGGCGCTCGGCGATGAGCGGCGCCAGCTCGGGCACCTCGATCGTGCCGCGATCGAAGCGGCCCCAGTCGCCCTGGTAGTTCTGGAAGAAGTCGAGCACGAGCTGCTGCGCGGCCGCTTCGTCGACCGCGCGGTGCGGCAGCGTGCGCTTGAGCAGCTCCGACGGACGCCATTGGAAGACGACACCGCCGAAGTCGAACACCACGTGCTTCTTCATGCACGCAACCTCGCCATCAGGCCGGCGGTCGACGCGTCGAGCCCGTGCGTGTCGCCTGTCGCCAGGCGCGGCAGCAGGTCGTTGCACAGCGCCTTGCCCAGCTCGACACCCCATTGGTCGAAGCTGTTGATGCCCCACACGGCACCGGCCGTGAACACGCGGTGCTCGTACATCGCGATCAGCGCGCCCAGGCTGCGCGGGGTGAGCTCGTCCAGCACGAGCGTGGTGCTCGGCCGGTTGCCGGGGAAGGTGCGGTGGCGGGCGACGGTGGCCGCGTCGAGCTCGCGCGAGGCTGTGGGCGCCGTCTCGGCGAGGGCCGCGTCGGTGCTCTTGCCGAGCATCAGGGCCTGGCTCTGCGCCAGGCCGTTGGCGAGCAGCTTGGTGTGCAGGTCGGCCAGGCCATGCGTGGGCCGCTTGACGAGGATGAACTCGACCGGCACGACGTCGGTGCCCTGGTGCAGCATCTGGAAATAGGCGTGCTGGCCGTTGGTGCCGGGCTCGCCCCAGACCACCGGGCTCGTGCCGTAGGGCAGCGGCGCGCCGGCCAGGTCGACGCGCTTGCCGTTGCTTTCCATCTCGAGCTGCTGCAGGTAGGCCGGCAGGCGGCGCAGGCCCTGGTGGTAGGGCGCGACGCTGCGGCTCGTGAAGCCGTGGAAGTTGCGGTACCAGACGTCGAGCAGGCCCAGCAGCACCGGGAGGTTCTGCGCGAGCGGCGCGTCGGCGAAATGACGGTCCATCGCGTGGGCCCCGGCCAGCAACGCGCGGAAGTGGTCCGCACCGATCGCCAGCGCAATCGGCAGGCCAATGGCCGACCACATCGAATAGCGCCCGCCCACCCAGTCCCAGAAGCCGAAGGTGGTGTCGATGCCGAACGCGGCCGCGGACTTGACGTTGGTGGTGGTGGCGACGAAATGCTTGTGCGTGTCGGTGCCGCCGTTCTCCAGGAACCAGGCCTTGGCGGCCTGTGCGTTGGCCATCGTCTCCTGGGTCGTGAAGGTCTTGCTCGCGATGATGAAGAGCGTCTCGCTGGGCTTGAGCGCACGCAGCACCGGGGTGATGTCGTGGCCGTCGACGTTGGACACGAAGTGGAACGTGAGCTCGCGGTGGCAGAAGGCGTCGAGCGCCGGCACCACCATCTGCGGCCCGAGGTCGCTGCCGCCGATGCCGATGTTGACGACGTGGCGGATGCCGCTCCTGGCCGTGTCGCGCACCGTCTCCACGTAGGCCAGCATGCGGTCGAGCACCTCGTGCACCTCGGCGCTGAACGGCGCCGTGCCCCGCGGTGCCCGCAGGGCGGTGTGCAGCACGGCGCGGCCTTCGGTGAGGTTGGCGACCTCGCCGCGCAGCATGGCGTCGCGGCGGGATTCGAGCCGGCACTCGGCCGCCAGGTCGAGCAGGAAACGCTGGGTGGCGACGTCGATCAGGTTCTTCGACAGGTCGGCAAATACCTCGGGCACGTCGACCTTGAAGGTGTCGAAGCGGCCGGGGTCACGGGCGAAGGCCTCGCGCAGGTCGAGATCGCGGCCATGCGCCTGGAAGTGGCCGCCGAGGGCCGCCCAGGCTTCGGTCTGGTCGCAGCGGGGCGCGGGAGTGGCTGCCGCGCCGGTCACTTCAGGCCCTCGATCATCTTGTCGAGCTTGATGGCGTCCGCGGCGAACGCACGGATGCCTTCGGCCAGCTTCTCGGTCGCCATCGCGTCTTCGTTCAGCGCGTAGCGGAAGCTCGCCTCGTTGTAGGTGACGGCATGGACCGCCGCCTTGCGTGCGGTCACGGGGTCGAGCACGCGGGCCAGCGGCGCTTCGCTCGCTTGCAATTGCGCGAGCAGCTCGGGGCTGATGGTGAGCAGGTCGCAGCCGGCCAGCGCGACGATCTGGCCCACGTTGCGGAAGCTCGCGCCCATCACCTCGGTGCCGATGTCGAACTTCTTGTAGTAGGTGTAGATCTGCGCCACCGACTTCACGCCCGGGTCGTTGGCCCCGGCGTTGGCGGCTTCGTCCCACCCGTTGCCGGCGTTCTTCTTGTACCAATCGTAGATGCGACCGACAAAGGGCGAGATGAGCTTCACGCCCGCCTCGCCGCAGGCCACGGCCTGGCAGAAGGAGAAGAGCAGCGTGAGGTTGCAGTGGATGCCGTCGTGTTCGAGGATGCGCGCGGCCTGGATGCCCTCCCAGGTGGCGGCGATCTTGATGAGCACACGCTCGCGGCCGATGCCTGCGGCCTCGTACATGGCCATGAGGCGGCGCGCGCGCTGCACGGTGCAGGCGGTGTCGAAGCTCAGGCGTGCATCGACCTCGGTCGACACCCGGCCCGGCACCACCTTCAGGATCTCGCGGCCGAAGCGCACCAGCACTTCATCGACCACCTCGTCCATCGGCCGCTTCTTGTGCGCCGCGACCGTCTCGGCCAGCAGCGGCGCGTAGTCGGGCTGCTGCACGGCCTTCAGGATGAGCGAGGGGTTGGTGGTGGCGTCACGCGGCGCGAAGGCGCCGAGCTGCTTGAAATTGCCCGTGTCGGCGACGACGGTGGTGTATTGCTTGAGCTGGTCGAGTTGGTTCATGGTCGGAGCCTGGTCTGCGGCGATGCCTCATTAGAACCCGGGCTGGTGGCGTGGTTCTGGAAGCCCCCGAAGGTTTGACGTTGCGACGAAACAGCGGCATCATCCGGGATGAAACAAAGTTACATCGTAGCGCAAGCCATCGCGCAATCAAAGCGCTGCAGAAAGCACCTCTGATGTCCTTCGATCTCGTCTTCTTCGGTGGTACCGGCGACCTCACCTGGCGTAAGCTGATGCCGGCCCTGTTCCAGGCCTTCCGCCACGGCAAGCTGCCGGCCGGCGGGCGCATCCTCGCGGTCGCGCGCGACGAGCAGAGCGACGACAAGTACCGCGCCTGGCTGAAGGATCGGTTCCAGGAAGTCGAAGGTGCCAAGCGCCCGAGCGACGAGGAGTTCGAGCGCTTCGCGGAACTCGTGCACTACCTGCGCATGGACCTGTCGCAGCCCGGCGACTATGCCCGCCTGAAGAACTGGATCGAGACGCGCAACGCCGACACCGCGGTGCTCTACCTCGCCACGAGCCCGCACCTCTTCCCGCAGATCTGCGAACAGCTCGGCGCCGTGGGCCTGAACGCCCCGCACATCCGCGTGGTGCTGGAAAAACCCCTCGGCCACGACCTCGCCAGCGCCCAGGAGATCAACCGCGTGGTGCGCTCGGTCTTCAGCGAGACGCAGGCCTTCCGCATCGACCACTACCTCGGCAAGCCCTCGGTGCAGAACCTGATGGCCCTGCGCTTCGGCAATGTGCTGTTCGAGCCGCTGTGGCGCCGCGAGAGCATCGCCAACATCCAGATCACGCTGGCCGAAGGGATCGGCGTGGGCACGCGCGGCGACTTCTACAACCGCACCGGTGCCCTGCGCGACATGATCCAGAACCACGCGCTGCAGCTGCTCACCATGGTGGCGATGGAGCCGCCGTCGAGCCACGACGCCGACGCGATCCGCGACGAGAAGCTCAAGGTGCTGAAGTCGCTCAAGCCCTTCACCGAGGAGTCGGTGGCGCGCGACGTGGTGCGTGGCCAGTACCGCGCCGGCACGTCGGCGGGCCACCCGGTGCCGGGCTACCAGCAGGAGCAGAAGGTGCCCCCCGGCAGCACCTGCGAGACCTTCGTGGCGCTGCGCACCGAGGTCCAGAACTGGCGCTGGGCCGGCGTGCCCTTCTACCTGCGCACAGGCAAGCGGCTCGCCGCGCGCGACGCGCAGATCGTCGTCAACTTCCGCCCGACGCCGCACAACATCTTCCCCGGCGTGAGCCAGCCCAACAAGCTCGTGATCAAGCTGCAGCCGGAAGACGGGCTCGAGCTGCACCTGCTCGCCGCCAAGGGCACGGGCCAGCAGGAAGTGCTGGCGCCGGTATCGCTCGACCTCGACTTCGACAAGGCCTTCGCCGAAAACCGCGTGGGCGCCTACGAGCGCCTGCTGCTCGACGCGATCGCCGGCCGCCTCAACCTCTTCGTGCGCAGCGACGAGCAGGAGCAGGCCTGGCGCTGGGTCGAGCCCATCCTGCAGGCGTGGGCGAAAGACGCCACCGGCCCGCGGCCGTATGCCGCCGGCACCTGGGGCCCCGCGGCTGCCAGTGCGCTCGTGGCGCGAGACGGCTTCGCCTGGTCCGAAGAGCAATGAGCAACATGCTCGACCGCATTCGTGCTTCCCTGCCCGCCTTGCCGCCCGCCGAGCAACGCGTGGCCAAGCTGCTGCTCACCGACTCGCGCAGCTTCGCCACCCTGCCCGTCAGCGAGCTGGCCAAGCGCTCCCACGTCAGCAAGCCGACCGTCGTGCGCTTCTGCCGCAGCGTCGGCTACGACGGGCTGGCCGACTTCAAGCGCAAGCTCGCCGGCAGCGTGAACGAAGGCGTGCCCTTCGTGCACCGCGCGGTGGATGAAGACGACAAGGTCGACGACGTCATCGTCAAGGTGATCGACAACGCGGTGAGCGCCCTGCTCAAGTACCGCAACGATGCCGCCGGCCTTGCGTTCGACCGCGCGGTGGCGGCGCTCGTGGCCGCCGGACGGGGCGGCCGGCGCATCGAGTTCTACGGCGTAGGCAACTCCGGCATCGTGGCGCAGGACGCGCAGCACAAGTTCTTCCGCCTGGGGGTGAACGCCGCCGCCATCAGCGACAGCCACGTGCAGGTGATGAGCGCGACCATGCTGCAGCCGGGCGACTGCGCGGTGATCATCTCCAACTCGGGCCGCAGCCGCGACCTGATCGACGTGGCCGACATCGCGCGCAAGAAGGGCGCGACCACCATCTTCATCACCACCAGCGGCTCGCCGCTTGCGGCCATGGGCCAGCAGGGCTCGCAGCAGGTGCTGCTGCCGGTCGACCACCCGGAAGACTTCGACCGCTACAGCCCGATGGTGTCGCGCCTGCTTCACCTGCTGGTGATCGACATCCTCACCACCAGCGTGGCCCTCAAGCTCGGGAAGGAACTGCGCCCGATGCTGCAGGACATCAAGCGCAACCTGCGCAGCAAGCGCTACGCCACGCCGGGCTGAGCGGGCGTCTCGCGCCGGGCGTCATCGGGCGGCATCAAGAGCACGTCGACACCATAGAGGCGCGCGAGTTCGGCGAGCTTCTTCGGCGCATTGCGCACCGCGAAGCCTTTGCCCCAGGCCGAGGCCAGCCGCTGGCATTCCAGCAGCACGCCCAGGGCAGACGAGTCGAATTGCTGGAGCCCGCCCGCGTCCACCATCACCAGCGGCTCGTGGGCCTGGGCCTTGGCTTCCTGCTGGAGCGCCTGCGACAGCATGCGCTGCGCATCGCGGGCCTCCTTCAGCGTGACGGTGGCGGGGAGCACCAGCATCCGGCCGTCCTCAGCTCTTGGCGCCGGCCGCGGCCTTGTTGCGCTCGGCCAGGCGGGCGATCAGGCCGTCGATGCCACCGGCGCTGATCTCCTGCGCGAAGGTGTTGCGGTAGTTCTCGACCAGCCAGATGCCCATCACGTTGACGTCGTAGATCTTCCAGCCGTCGCCGGCCTTCTCAAGGCGATAGTCGAGCTGGATCGGGTCGCCCTTGCCGCGGATCTCGGTGCGCACGAGCACCTCGGTGTCGCCGGCCGCGGCCCGCAGCGGCTTCATCTGCACGCTCTGGTCGCGCACCTGCGCCAGGGCGCCGGAATACGTGCGCACCAGCAGCACCTTGAATTCGTCCTGCAGACGCTTCTGCTGCTCGGGCGTCGCCTGGCGCCAGTAGCGGCCAACCGCCGAGGAGGTCATGCGCTGGAAGTTCACGTGCGGCATGACCTTGGACTCGACGAGCTGCATCACCTTGTTGACGTCGCCGGCCTGGATGGACTTGTCGGCACGCGCGGCTTCGAGCACCTCGTTGGACACCTGCTTGACCAGGGCATCGGGCGCCTGCTGGGCAAACGCCGTGCCGGAAGCGGCCGCCACGAAGGCCAGGGCCGAACACCATGTCATGAAACGTCGACGAAGAAACAGCATTGGGGATCCTTTCTCTACTGCTCGCGCCGCGCGCGGCATGCCAGTTGGACGGGCGCCAGCCGCCCGAGTTCAGTGTTCAACGCGACGCGCGCCGCGGCCGTTGGCAGCATTACACAACAGCAACATCAGCGCTTCGTGCCGGATGCGGCCGGCGCCGGGGCCGAAGCCGCGTCCGCCGGCGCGCTCGCCGCACCTTCGGCAGGCTTGGGCGCGCCGGGCGCCTGGGGCTCGCCGACGTCATCAGGTTCCTGCTCCTCGGGCGGATCACCGTCGTACACGAGATTGCGGCGGCGCTGCAAATAGGCATCGCGCACGAAGGTGTAGCGGTCGAGCGCGATGTCGTTGAGCATGCCGGTGGCCCCGAGCAGGTTGGCGCGCTGGTTCACCGCCTGCAGGCCCGCCGTGGCCGCCTTCGCGGCGTTGCTGCTCATCGCCAGGGCGGGCGACACCTGCACGTCGAGCGGCAGGGCGATCGAGTCGCGCAGGGTCGACGGGCCGATGACGGGCCACACCACGTAGGGCCCCGGGGCCATGCCCCACTTGCCGAGCGTCTGGCCGAGGTCTTCGCCCTGGCGGTCGGCGCCGAATTCGCTTGCCACGTCGAGCACACCGCCCAGGCCGAACACCGTGTTGGTGCCCACGCGCACCAGGTCCTGCAGGCTGTTGCTGACCTTGCCCTGCAGCATGTTGTTGACCGCCGACCAGACGTCGGAGACGTTGCCGAAGAAGTTGTTGACGCCCCGACGCACCGGCTCGGGCACGACCTTGGTGTAGGTGGTGGCCACCGGCTTGAGCACCGCTTCGTCGACCTTGTCGTTGAGCCTGAAGACCCGGCGGTTCCAGCGTTCCCAGGGGTCGATCTTCTCGGCGCGGGAGACCGGGCCCGCCGGGGCGCTGGTGGTCGCGCAGCCGGTGAGCAACACCAGCCCGCCGGCCGCGATCCACAACACGAGCCGGCGCAACATCACTTCTTGGGGGCCGCCGGTGCCGGGGCCGGAGCAGCCGACGAGCCGGCGTCGGCCGCGCGGTTGTAAAGGAACTGGCTGATGAGGTTCTCGAGCACCACCGCCGATTGCGTCTGCGTGATCACATCGCCCGGCGCCAGGTTCTTCTCGGACGCCCCGGGCTCCAGGCCCAGGTACTGCTCGCCCAGCAGGCCGGCGGTGAGGATCTTGGCCGAACTGTCCTTCGGAAAGGCGAACTTCTTCTGCATCTGCAGCACCACGCTCGCCTGGTAGCTCTTGTCGTCGAAGCCGATCGACTCCACGCGCCCGACCACCACGCCGGCACTCTTGACCGCCGCGCGCGGCTTGAGGCCGCCGATGTTGTCGAACTTCGCCGTCACCGAGTAGGTCTCGTCGAAGTTGAGGCTCAAGAGGTTGCCGGCCTTGAGGGCCAGAAACAGCACCGCGGCCGCGCCGATCAGCACGAACAGCCCGACCCACACATCGTGACGAGATTTCTGCATCGTCGTCGCTCCCTTTGCTTCTTCAGTCAGTCTCAGTCAGATCGAAAACATCATCGCGGTCAGCACGAAGTCGAGGCCGAGCACCGCGAGCGACGCCATCACCACGGTGCGCGTCGTGGCCGCCGAAACCCCTTCGGGCGTCGGCCGGCATGAATAGCCCTGCAGCAACGCGATGAAGGTGACGGTGAAGCCGAAGACGATGCTCTTGACCACGCCATTGCCCACATCGGCCCACACTTCCACGCCGCCCTGCATCTGCGACCAGAAGGAACCCTCGTCGATGCCGATCAGGGGCACCGCGACCAGCCAGCCGCCGATGATGCCTACGGCGCTGAACACCGCCGCCAGGAGGGGCATCGCCAGCACCCCGCCCCAGAAGCGCGGCGCGAGGACCCGCTTGACCGGGTCGACCGCCATCATCTCCATCGCCGCCAGTTGTTCGCCGGCTTTCATGAGGCCGATCTCGGCCGTGAGCGAGGTGCCGGCGCGCCCGGCGAAGAGCAGCGCCGTCACCACCGGGCCGAGTTCGCGCACCAGCGAGAGCGCCACCAGCAGGCCCACCGCCTCCGCCGAGCCATAACGCTGCAGCGTGTAGTAGCCCTGCAGCGCGAGCACGAAGCCGACGAAGAGGCCGGAGACGGTGATGATCGACAGCGAGCGGTTGCCCAGGAAGAACAGCTGGTCCACCACCAGGCGGAAGCGGGCGAACGAGAGGCCGACGAGGGCGACCAGTTGCACGAAGAGCCGGGCGCCGGCGCCCACATCGGCGAGCTTGCCGCGCACCATGAGCCCCAGCCGGGCCGGATGAAGCCAGTCCATCACGAGCGGCCTCCCAGGCCGAAGTCTTCGGCGACCGGCACGGCGGGGTAGTGGAAGCGCACGGGCCCGTCGGCGCTGCCACCGACGAACTGGCGCACGAGCGGGTCTTCGCTCGCGCGCATCTCGGCCGGCGTGCCTTGCGCGGCGATGTGCCCGTTGGCGATGAAGACCACGTGGTCGGCGATGAGGAAGGTCTCGTCCACGTCGTGCGAGACCACGATGCTGGTCACGCCCAGCGCGTGGTTCAGGTCCTTGATCAGCGCGGCCGCCACGCCCATGGAGATGGGGTCGAGGCCGGCGAAGGGTTCGTCGTACATGATGAGGTCGGGGTCGAGCGCGATCGCACGTGCGAGCGCGACACGGCGCGCCATGCCGCCCGACACCTGCGACGGCAGCAGGTCGCGCGCCCCGCGAAGGCCGACCGCATTGAGCTTCATCAGCACCAGATCCCGGATCATCGACTCGGACAGGTCGCTGTGCTCGCGCAGCGGAAAGGCCACGTTCTCGAACACCGTCAGGTCGGTGAACAAGGCCCCGAACTGGAACAACATGCCCATGCGGCGCCGGATGGCGTAGATCCCCGCGGAGTCGAGGCCCGCCAGGTCGACGCCATCGAACAGCACCTGCCCGCTCATCGGCTCCAGCTGGCGGCCGATGAGGCGCAGCACGGTGGTCTTGCCGCCGCCGGAGGTGCCCATCAGCGCGAGGACCTTGCCGCGCGGCACGGTAAGGTTCACGCCTTCCAGGATGACCCGGTCGCCGTAGCCGCAGGTGACGTTGCGAAGTTCGATGAGAGGCGAAGCGTAGGTTGGCGGCATCGGGTACATGAGGCAGGTCTGGAACGACGCCCTGGCTCCGGTGGATCATAGGGGATCCATTTGCCAAAAGACCCGCGTCCGCCGCACGTCCCCGTGCGACAGATGGTTCGTCGGGCCCGATAGCCGGCGCTCGCCGCGCCAACGCCCGGCCGACAATCGATCCAAGAGGAACTCAACATGCCTATGGATCTGCTGGTCTTCAAGCGCTGGTCAACCCGCAGGGTAGGGGTGACTGCAGGCTTCACGCTGGTCGAGCTGATGGTGACCCTTGCGGTGATGGCCATACTTGCCACTTTGGCGGCCCCCTCGTTTTTCAACATGATCGCCACCAATCGCATGGCGAACCAGACCAACGAGCTGGTGGCCGCACTGAATGCGGCGAAGTCCGAGGCCATTCGCAGGGCGCAGCCCATCACGGTGCGCGCAAACGATGACGGAAACCCCAACGATTTCCACAGCGGGTGGTCAACATTCACCGACGCGGATGCAGACGGCTCGCCTGCATCCTCGGTCACGGAAGCCGATGGAACGGTCTTGCAAAGCATGGCGCGGTTTTCGGGGAACACGACGATGACTCGGGTCACGCGCTCAGGCACCACTCCAAACTTCACGTATGCACCGGCCACCAGCTCGGTGAGCGGCCGCCAGTTTGTGACTTTTCTCCCGCGCGGAGGCCTCAGCGGCGGCAACGACGCATTCTTCCGGGTCTGCGATTCAGGCATTTCAGCCTCGAATGGAAGGATCCTGAGAGTCTCCATGGTCGGGCGCGTGTCGCTCGAGAGCATCACTGCCCCGTGCCCCTGATTCGACGCAAAGCCATGTCATTTACCCCGAAATCCCTGCCCAAGGACGCCGGCGTCAGCCTGATCGAAGTGCTGGTGGCGATCGTCATCTTTTCGTTCGGCATGCTAGGCCTGGCCGGTCTGCAGACGCGCCTGATGACCTACAGCCAGAGCTCGCTGATGCGGTCCCAGGCCATGGCGTTGACCGACGACGTGCTCGATCGCATGCGCGTGGATCGACAGAACGCCGTAGCAGGCAACTGGAACACGAACCTCGACGATGCCGCAGCGTCGCTGCCCAACGGCACCAATGCGTACGAATTCGACTTGCGCGGTTGGAAGACCGAGGTTGAAACCTTGCTGCCCGCGGGAAGGGCGTCGATCCTCGTGGACGCGGCCCAGAACAACCTGGTCACCGTAACCGTCGAATGGAACGATTCGCGTGGAACCGACGCAGCGAACACAGAAGACGGCCTCGAGCGGTTCGTCACCCGCAGCCGCCTGTAGGAAACAACATGCACGCACCCAAGCTTCAATCGCGTCGTTACATGACGGGTATCTCGCTCGTCGAGATGATGGTCGCGATCGCGATAGGGCTGGTGATCACGGCTGTGATGTCCGTCGTCTACATCAACAGTCGCAGCGCCGGAAACCGCCAGACTCAGTTGAGCGGGATGCAGCAGTCGGTGCGAATGGCTTTCGAATACATGGCCTTCGACGCTCGCATGGTGGGTCATCTCGGCTGCTTCACGCGACACAGCCCCACTGAATTGGTGTTGAGCAGCCCGGCGGATATCTCCAACAATTTTCGGCTCGGAGTAGAGGGCTACGAGTACATGGGTACCGGGCCGAACAACACCTTCGCATTGCCATCTGCATTGCCCGCGGACACGACCTCGGCCTCATCGTGGACCAACTCGCCCACCGCGACGACGGCGACCGTCCCGCTGGCTTCGATTTCGGGTTCGTCGACCGTCGGCTTGACGCCTGGAAGCGACATCCTCATCGTGCGCAGCGCCGGGGTGGGGCGCCCGGTGCGCCTCTCCGGCACGGTGGCGGGACCAGCAACCGCGATCCCGATCGACAACCGCTCTACCGGCACATGCCCTGACGGCACGGCCAACGTTTCTGGCTTCTGCGCAAACAGTTTCGGGATCATTGCAAGTTGCACCAACGCGCAGACCTTCCAGGTGACGAACATTGCCGGCGCTAGCCTCACACTCGGCAGTCCGCTCCAGGTCGGTCCTGTGTATGCGGCGAATGCCTCGGAGGTGTTTCCGATGCAGACGGCGATCTACTACGTGAAGCGTTCGTCGAACGACACCACGACGTCTCTCTACCGTCGAGTGCTGGATGGGGCACAGGACCAGGAGCAGGAACTGATCGAGAACATCGAGAGTCTGCAGGTTCGCTACGGAATCGACAGCACGGCACCGGATCCCGATGGAATCATCGATGGCGACTATGTCACGGCGGACACGGTGACCGACTGGTCGCGCGTCATCGCCGTGCGCGTCAGTCTGCTGATGCGATCACCGAACCGGGAAGACGGTGGGCTCGTGGCAACGACGCCTCTCGCCGTGAATGGCGCCACCTTTACTCGCCCGAGCTCTGGCCCTGTCTTTGACCGGCGTGTGTTCACCACCACCATCGCACTTCGCAACCGCATCGCCTACGCAGCACCATGAGAAAGAACTTGCGAAAGTCATTGCGCCGGCAGCAGGGCGCAGTCCTGATCATCGCCCTGGTGATGCTGTTGCTCATCACCATGATCAGCATTGCGACCGTACGCGGCACCACGCTGGACGAGCGGATGGCCGGCAATTCGCGCGACCGAGACAAGGCGCTGCAGGCAGCCGACGCCGCAGTGCGAGTGTGTCTGAAGCAACTCACCGTCGATATTCCATCGACCTACGCCGGAACAATCCTCACCCCGGCCCCCAGCGGCGACGAGCACTGGGACGTGGAAGCGAACTGGGAGAGCGGTAGCACCAACTCCGTCGAGGTCGACATGGCCACCAGCAGCAGCGATCCGGCATTGGCCAGCATGCGCCTGTCCAGTAACCCGCGTTGCATGGTCGAACGCCTGGGAACCGGGGACAACTACCGTGTGACTGGCCGGGCAGTCGGTGCAGCCGACACCTCTGTCGTCATCCTGCAAGCGACGTATTCGGCCGACTACTGAACCGACAAGACACCTTCGACGAAAGCGAGAGTCCCACATGACGATCCGAACTTCATGGCACCGACCGAATCGCCTGGTGGCGGCCTTGACGACCGGTGCACTGCTCTTGCAGACCGTGGCGCCGGCTTACGCAACCGTGATGCAGGTGCCAGGCATCTACCTGGCGCCGCCGAATCCGAACGTGATGTTCACGCTGGACGACTCGGGGTCCATGACGTCGGATGCCATTCCCGACATGCTCAACGATCCAGCCACCTCCGCCAACGACGTGGCAGGCATGCCCACAAACAACAACAGCAATGCCCTGGGCCAAAGCAATGCCACGTTTCCTGGCATGTGGCGGTCGGGCTCGTCCTATCTGTCGACCACCTACTACCGGTCTGACAACGCGATTGCCCGAT
>DASWSY010000379.1:0-5135 GCA_036402415.1 Rhizobacter sp.
CGCCGCCCACGCCAGGGCCGGCAGGCCCCCGGCGGCGGCCAGCGCCACCATCGATCTCAGGAATGCATCTCGTCGCATGTTCGTGCCCCTTCCAGCTCCAGCGTTGATGAACTCGATGGGGTGGATGCTCGGCGCCGAGGCTGTCAGATGGCTGTCCGGATCTCTAGGGCAAATGCTAATGTGGTGGCATGAAACTGCTCCTGATCGAAGACCAGGTGGAACTGCAGACGACGCTGGAGCGGGCGCTGCAGCGGCGCGGCATGCGCGTCGTGATCTGCGGCGATGGTGCACGCGCGCTCGACCGCTGGCAGGCGAGCCTGCCCGACGTGGTGGTGCTCGACCTGAGCCTGCCCGGCCTCGACGGCCTGCAGGTGCTGACGCAGGCGCGCGCGGCCGGCCTGAAGACGCCGGTGCTGATCCTCACCGCACGTGGCACGGTGGGCGACCGCATCCTCGGGCTCGACACCGGCGCCGACGACTACCTGCCCAAGCCCTTCGACCTCGACGAACTCGAAGCGCGCATCCGCGCGCTCGCACGCCGCGCCGATGCCGGTGCGCCGCCGCCCTCGTCGGGCCCGCCGCCCTTCCACGGCCTGAGCTGCGACGACGCGAGCCCCGCGGTCTACTTCAAGGGCGAACCGCTCGACCTCGCGCCGCGCGAGGCGGCGCTGCTGCGCGCGCTGCTGGTGAAGCCCGGGCACGCGGTCTCGAAGGAGCGCCTCTTCGAGCTGGTGTTCCCGGGCGAGCAGGACGTGCAGTACGAAGCGATCGAGGTCGTCGTCTACCGGCTGCGCAAGAAGCTGGGCGCGACCGGCACGCAGGTCGTCAACCTCCGAGGCCTGGGCTACCTGCTGAAGCTCGCGGCATGAGGAAGCTGTCGCTGCGCATGCAGTTGCTGATCGGCATCCTGGTGCCGCTCATGGCGCTCATCGCGGTCAACACCGTCAGCCTCTACTACCAGGCCTCGGGTGCGGCCGACGAAGCCTACGACCGCACGCTGCTCGCCTCGGCCAAGCTGATCGGCGAATTCCTCTCCGTCAACGGCAGCGGCGCCGAAGCCACCCTGCGTGCCGACGTGCCCTACTCCGCGCTCGAGCCCTTCGAGGCCGACCAGCGCAGCCGCATGTACTACAAGGTGACCGGGTTCTCGGCCGAGCTGGTGTCGGGCTTCGAGGAGCTGCGCACCTGGCGCGGCCCGCTGCCGGGCACCACCACCTACAACGCGCTCGTGCATTTCTACGACGACGAGTTCCGCGGCCAGCCGGTGCGCGTGGCGGTGCTGCTGCAGCCGGTCGCCTCACCCACGGCGCTGGGCATGGCCACCATCCAGGTGGCCGAAACCCTGGAGCTGCGCGAGGCGCTCGCGCGCAAGATCCTGCTGTCGACGGCATGGCGGCAATTCGCGCTCATCGCGGTGATCGCCATCGTCGTGATCGTGGCGGTCGAGCGGGCCACGCGCCCGGTGCGCCGCCTCGGCTCGGAAATCGCGGGCCGGCGCGAGAACGACCTCACGCCCATCCCCACCCGCGCCACCACGCCCGAGCTGCTGCCGCTGCTGGACGCCACCAACCAGATGATGCAGCGCATGCAGCACCTGCTCGACCACCAGAAGCGCTTCGTGCGCGACACCTCGCACCAGTTGCGCACGCCACTGGCGGTGCTGAAGGTGCAGGTGCAGTCGGCGCTGCGCGGCGACGTGAATTCGCAGCAGGCGCTCGAAGAGATCGGCCAGACGGTGGAGCGCGCCACGGTGCTCGCCAACCAGATGCTGGCCATCGCCAAGGCCGAGCAGCTGAGATTGCAGGACCCGCGCGACGCGCCCGTGCACGACTGGGCCGAGATCGTGCGCGCAGTGGCGCTCGACCTGTCGGCCCTGATCGGCGAGCGGCACCTCGACTTCGAGATCTCCACCCAGCCCGCGCCCATCCGCTCGCACGAGTGGGCGCTGCGCGAGCTCACGCGCAACCTGCTGCACAACGCCATCAAGCACACGCCGCCCGGGGCCAGCCTGCGCGTGCAACTGCACGCCGACCACCGCCATGCCGCGCTGGTGATCAGCGACTCGGGCCGCGGCCTCTCCGACGAGCAGCGGGCGCGTCTCTTCGAACCCTTCGCGAGCGGCGACCAGCGCAGCGGCGCCGGCCTCGGCCTGGCCATCTGCCGCGAGATCGTGGAGATCCTGTCGGGCAGCATCACGCTTACGAACCGCCGCATCGACGGGCAGGTGGTGGGCCTCGACGCGACGGTGCGGCTGGCGCTGGAAGGCGGCGCGTAGCGGCTAGCCGATCTGCCGGCGCAGCCCTTCGAGGTCGAGCACGCGCAGGCCGCCGTACTCGATGCGGATCAGGCCCAGCGCCTGCAACGCGTGCAGCGCCTCGTTGACCCGCTGGCGCGACAGGCCCACGAGGTAGCCCAGCTCCTGCTGCGTGATCCTGAGCAGGGAGCCCACGCCGGGGTAGAGGGTGGGGTGGAAGAGCGCGGCCAGGCTGCGTGCCACCTTCACGTCGGGGTCGTTCATGCGGTCGATCTCGCGCGCGCCGATGAACTGGCCCAGGCGCTCGTTGAGCTGGTTCATCACGAAGCGATTGAAGGGAATGCTGCGGTCGATCAGCCAGTGGAAGGTGTCGACCGGAATGCCGGCCACGACGCTCCTGCGCAAGGCCTGGATGTTGTAGCGGTAGCTCTCGCGCTTGAGCACCGTGCCTTCGCCGAACCAGCCGCCCGGCGGCACGCCGGTGAAGGTGATGGGCATGCCGCTCGCGCTGTCGTTGCTCATCTTGAGCAGGCCGTCGATCACGCCGAACCAGAAGGTGACCGGCCGGCCGACGCGGCACAGCAGTTCGCCCGTGTCGACGTTCACCACCTTCAAGTTGGCGACGGCACGCGCGCGCTCGTCGGCCTGCAGGGTCTGCAGCCAGGGAATGTCGGCGAGCTCGGCCTCGGTGGCAGGCCGTGCACGCGCCACCAGCGGCGGTGCGAAGGCCGACGACTCGGGGACAGCATGCGTGTGGGCAGGCATCGGGAATGACCCAAGGGGAGAGTCCCTAGGATTGTCGTTAGAACGACATATCGGCGTCAAACTTCTTCCTACAGTCCGCGTCAGAGAGCGACCCCAGCGACATTCGAAAAGAAGGAGCTGACGTGGCGAACACCACCTTTCCGCGACTGCTGCTTGAACACGCGGCGCGCCGTCCCGATGCGCCCGCCTTGCGCGAGAAGGACCTCGGCATCTGGCAGACGCTGTCGTGGCGCGAGCTGGCCGGGCTCGTGCGTGCGCTCGCGGGAGGCCTGGCGGCCGCAGGCCTGCAGCGTGGCCAGCACGTGGTGGTGATCGGCGACAACCGACCGCGCCTGTACGCCACCATGCTCGCGGCGCAATCGCTGGGTGCGATCCCGGTGCCGCTCTATCAAGACGCGGTGGCCGCCGAGTTCGTGTTCCCGCTGGTCAATGCCGAGGTGGGATTTGCCGTCGTCGAGGACCAGGAGCAGGTCGACAAGCTGCTGGAGATCCGCGCGCAGTGCCCGGGCCTGCAGCGCATCTGGTACGACGATCCGCGCGGCCTGCGCCACTACCGCGAGCCCGGCCTCGCCTCGCTCGACGCGCTGGCGGCCGAGGGCCAGGCGTACGACGGCGCGCACGCCGGCTTCTTCGACACGGAGGTGGCGAAGGCGCAACCCGGCGACGTGGCCGCGATGTTCTTCACCTCGGGCACCACCGGCAACCCGAAGGGCGTGGTGCACACGCACCTCTCGCTGATCGACCGCGCCGAGGCCGGCGCGCGCTTCGACAGGCTCACCGAGCGCGAGGAGGTGCTGGCCTACCTGCCGCTCGCCTGGATCGGGCAGAACGTGTTCTCGTATGCGCAGTGGCTGGTCTGCGGCTACGTCGTGAACTGCCCCGAGTCGGCCAACACCGTGTCGATCGACCTGCGCGAGGTCGGGCCCACCTATTACTTCGCGCCGCCGCGCGTCTTCGAAGGGCTGCTCACGACCGTGATGATCCGCATGGAAGACGCGAGCGCCCCCAAGCGCTGGCTCTTCAAGCGCTGCATGGACCTGGCGCGCCGCGTGGGCCCCGCCCTCATGGACGGCAAGCCGGTCGGATCGCTCGACCGGCTGCGTTATGCGCTCGGCAACCTCGCGATCTACGGCCCGCTGCGCAACACGCTGGGCCTGTCGCGCGTGCGCGTGGCCTACACCGCGGGCGAGGCGATCGGCCCCGACCTCTTCACCTTCTACCGCTCGATCGGCGTCAACCTCAAGCAGCTCTACGGCTCGACCGAGACCGCCGTCTTCGTGTGCCTGCAGCCCGACGACCAGGCACGTGCCGACACGGTGGGCGTGCCGATCGACGGGGTGGAACTCAAGGTGAAGGACAGCGGCGAGATCCTCGTGCGCTCGTCGGGCCTGCTGCAGGGCTACTACAAGAACGAGGCGGCCACCGCCGAGGTGCTGGACGCCGAAGGCTGGTACCACACCGGCGACGCCGGCTTCGTCGACGCGCACGGGCACCTCAAGATCATCGACCGCGCGAAGGACGTGGGCCGCACGCTCGCGGGCGACATGTTCGCGCCCAAGTACGTGGAGAACAAGCTCAAGTTCTTCCCCTTCATCAAGGAGGCGGTGGCCTTCGGCGACAAGCGCGACCGGGTCTGCGCCTTCGTCAACATCGACATGGACGCGGTGGGCAACTGGGCCGAGAAGCGCAACCTGCCCTACGCCGGCTACACCGACCTGGCGCAGAAGCCCGAGGTCTACGAACTCGTGCGCGACTGCATCGAGCAGGTCAACGCCGACCTCGCGATGGACGACAAGCTCGCCGGCAGCCAGATCAGCCGCTTCCTCATCCTGCACAAGGAGCTGGACGCCGACGATGGCGAGCTGACCCGCACGCGCAAGGTGCGGCGCGGTCACATCGGCGAGCGCTACCAGGTGCTGGTCGACGCGCTCTACGGCGGCAAGACCGAGCAGTACATCGAGACGGCGGTGAAGTTCGAGGACGGCCGCAGCGGCATGGTGTCGGCCACGCTGCGCATCGACGATGCGAAGACCTTCCCGGCGATGCGGAGGGCGGCATGAGTCGGGCCGAGCGCCGGGCCGCTCCCAAGCCGGCCCGCATCCCCTCGGGGGATCGG
>DASWSY010000380.1:0-5002 GCA_036402415.1 Rhizobacter sp.
CGCCTACGCGCTGCCGCACCTGAAGCAGCGTGGCCGCGGGGCAGGCCGCCACAAGCCGGCCCGCATCCCCACGGGAAGTCGGTCGACGTCTCGTCGACCGAGGGGCCGACATCCCGGCACACCGTTTGCCGCATGGGGCGGGCATGCGCCACAGCTCCTTCCACGACAGCCCGATCAGCGTCCTGCTCAACGCGGCCTCCGGCCGCGACGATGCGCAGGCCACCTATGCGTTGATCGGCCAGCTCCTGGCCGCCTCGGGGCGGCGCTACCGCATCGAGATGGTGGAACGCGGCGCCGACATCCCGCGCACCGCGCAGCGCCTGGCCTCGCAGGCGACGGCGCAGGGCGGCGTGATCGTCGCGGCCGGTGGCGACGGCACCATCAACGCCGTCGCGCAGGCCGCACACGACGCCGGCTGCCCGATGGGCGTGCTGCCGCAGGGCACCTTCAACTATTTCAGCCGCACGCACGGCATTCCGCAGGACACCTCCGCCGCCGTGCAGGCCCTGCTCGGCGCCCAGGCGCAGCCGGTGCAGGTGGGGCTGATCAACCAGCGGGTCTTCCTCGTCAACGCGAGCCTGGGCCTCTACCCCGAGCTGCTGGAAGAGCGCGAAGCCTACAAGCAGCGCTTCGGCCGCAGCCGGCTGGTGGCGCTGTTCGCGGCAGGGGCCACGCTCCTGCGCGAGCACCGGCAACTGCGCCTGCGCATCGAGCGTGGGGGCGTCGTGCGCGACGTGCGCACCGCCACGCTCTTCGTCGGCAACAACCGCCTGCAGCTACAGCAGGTCGGCCTGCCCGAGGCGCGCGGCATCGAACACGGCCGCGTGGCCGGCGTGATGCTCAAGCCCACCGGCACCTGGGGCCTGGTGCGGCTGATGTGGCGCAGCGCCATGAGCCGGCTCTCGGAGGCCGACGAGGTCGAGAGCTTCCAGTTTCAGCACATGACGGTGCAGCCCTGGCTGCCCTATGGCGCACGCCGCGTGAAGGTGGCGACCGACGGCGAGATCTGCATGATGCGCACGCCGCTCGAATTCCGCGTGTCGCCGCGGCCGCTCTACCTGCTCAAGCCGAGCGTGCCGGTGGTGCGCGCCGAAGCGGTCGAAGATGCTGCTGCACATCTCTGACACGCACTTCGGCACCGAGCAGCCGGCGGTGGTCGACGCGCTGCTGCGCCTGACCGACACGCACCGCCCCGAACTCGTGGTGCTCTCGGGCGACATCACGCAGCGCGCCCGCCGGGCGCAGTTCCGCGCCGCGCGCGAGTTCGTGGACCGGCTCAACACGCCGCGCACGCTCGTGATCCCGGGCAACCACGACATCCCGCTCTTCAACGTGTTCGCGCGCATGTTCCGACCCTATGGCAACTACCTGCGCGAGTTCCAGGACGTGGCCGGCGTGCACGACTCGAGCCGCCTGCGCGTGATCGCGCTCAACACCACGCGGCCGAGCCGGCACAAGAACGGCGTGCTGTCGGCGGAGCAGGTCGACAGCGTGGTGAGCGAGCTGCTACTCGCGCGTCCCGGGCAGCTTCGCGTGGTGGTGATGCACCAGCCGATCGCGGTGGAGCGTGCGCAGGACGAGCACGACCGGCTGCGCGGCCCCCTGGACGACGCGCTGCAGCGCTGGGCCGAGGCCGGTGCCGACCTGATCCTCGGCGGCCACATCCACCTGCCCTACGTGATGCCGCTCTTCGGCCGCAGCCTCGCGCTCAAGCGCCGGCTGTGGGTGGTGCAGGCCGGCACGGCGGTGTCGAGCCGGGTGCGCGAGGGCATCCCCAACTCGGTCAACCTCATCCGCTGGGGCGGCGTGCTGCCGGTGGGTGCCTGCGTGGTGGAGCGCTGGGACTACCTCGCCGATGCACATGCCTTCGCACGCGCAAGGGTGTCGGCCCTCGACACCGGGTGGCTGCCGCCGCCCGCGCCGCCGATGAGCGTGCCGCCCCAGGACCCGGCACATCGCCTGTCGTCGTTCAGTTCCGTGTACTGATGGTGGCCTCTCGGCTGGAGAGGCCCGCCCGACCTCAGACCTTCAGCCCGCGCAGGAAGCGCTGCAAGGTGGCGTCGAGCTTCGGCGCCGCCACGCCGGTGTTGACGCCGGCCGGGTTGGCGCGGCCGTGCACCGCGAAGTGGCCCACGAGCTGCAGCAGGCTGTCGGCCGCGTAGGGCTTCTCGACGAAGGCGTCGTAGTCGGTGAACGACTCGCGCACCACCGCCTCGTTGGTGCCGCTCATCACGATGATGGGAATGTCTTCCAGCAGCGGGTTGGCACGCACCGCCTGCCCGAGCTCGCCGCCGGTGACGTGCGGCATCATGAAATCGGTGAGGATCACCGCAGGCTTTTCGCCCCCCAGCAGCTCGAGCGCCAGCTTGCCGTTGGATGCTGCGGCCACGCGAAAGCCTTCGGCCTCGAGCAGCAGGCGCAGGATCTCCGCGTTCCCGTACTCGTCTTCGGCCAGCAGCACCAGTTTCATCATCCGCAACCTCGATGGCCTCACGAGGCCGTCAAGCCCGACGCACCGAGCGTCAGGTCGAAGGTGGTGCGCGACATGCGCGTGGCACGCAGCTTGGCCACGCTGAGCCGGCGGCTGTCGGGCGTCTCGTCGCTGCGGGTGAGGTGGAGCACATTGTCGAACCAGGCGGCAAGACCGTCGCCGCCGGGGTCTCTGCTGCCGGTGGCAGCCGCCAGCGCCGAGGGGTCGAGCGTGAACAGCGAGGTCACGCCGCGCAGCTTCAGCTCGCGCAGGAGGCGGCCGACGAAACGGTAGCCGCGTTCCGAGAAGGCCACCGTGTCGGCCAGCGCCGCCATGCCATCGACCACCAGGCGCGTGGCGCGGTGCTCGTCGACGAGCCGCAGCAGCTTGTGCCCCATCTCGTCGAGCGCCTCGTCTTCCGCGCCATGTTCATAGATGTAGAGGGCACCCGTCTCCAGCGCCGTGGCCACGCGCAGCCCGCACTGGTCACCGGCCCGCACGAGCTCGGGCGGCGACTCGGTGCCCGACAACATCAGGGCCGGCCGCCCGCGCGTGGCGCCCGCCAGGAAGGCGAGCGACAGCACGGTCTTGCCCGAGCCGCTGCGACCGACCAGCAGCGTGCCGCTGCCAGGCGCCACGCCGCCGTGCTGCAGCGCAGCGTCGAACTCGGACACGCCCAGGCCGACGGGTGTGGTGTCGACGTCCACGACCGCCGCCCCATGCGGCAGGGCCTCGAGCCGCGGGAAGAAGCGCAGCCCGTGGCTGGTGATGCAGAAGGTGTGCTTGCCCCGCTCGACCGCACTGCCGCGGAACTTGCGCACCTGGATGCGCCGCTCGCTGCGCCACTGGTAGTTGTAGTCCTCGAAGGCGAAGATGCCGTCGACCATGGTCTGTTCGGCATCCAGCGGGCGGCCACGGCCGCTGGTGAGCAGCAGGCAGGTCACGCCCATGGCCGAGGCCAGGCTCTGCAGCTCGTGCACGAACTGGCGCACGCCCTCCTCGGGGCGGCTCTGGCCGATGTCGGCCACCAGGCCGTCGACGATCAGGAGGCTCACCTGGTGGCGTGCCATCTCGCCGCGCAGCATCTGCACCACGGCCTTCAGGCCCTGCTCTTCCAGTTCGCGGTAGCCGCTCAGGTAGAGCACCGACGAGTTGACGAACTCCGGCTTGCAGAAGCTCTGGCCGAGCATGTGCTGCAGCATGCGGGAGTGCGACTCGGCCAGCATCGTCACGTAGAGCGCCTTGCCGCCGCGCTCGGCGAGCGAGAAGGCGATCTGGTTGGCGAGCGTCGTCTTGCCGGCACCGGGCGGCCCCTCGAAGATGTAGACCCCTCCTTCGAACAGCCCGCCGTGCAGGATCTCGTCGAGACCGGGGACCGTGGTGGGAAAGCGCTTCATCGCTGGCATGGCAGACGCCCCTCGTTGGCTGTTCTTGTGATGCCCACGATGGTAGCGAGGCGAAGCAGCCGCCCGTGTCAGACAAACACCCGTCTCGCGCGCCTCGCACCTCAACCGGCCCCGCCCACCACGAAGCTGCCCACGGTGACCATGTCTGCGGGGCCGGACAGCCGCAGCGTGACACGCTCGTCCTTCTGGTCGGCGCGGCCGAAGCCGGTGCTGAGCACCAGCATCAGCGTGGTCGAGGGCGACACCACCTGCTGGCGGTGGCCGTAGAAGCGAGCCCGCACCACGTAGCGGCCGGGCTTGGCGACCTTGAGCGCGAATTCCTCCGGGCCGTAGCCACCGGTCACGTCGCGCGAGACACGGGCGCCCTGGTAGCTCAGGCGCTTGCCGTAGTAGGTCTGATCGCCGTCGGGGTCGGTGACCCAGAGGTCGATGTCGGTGTTGTCGGCGTCCCAGCCCAGCACGATGCGCAGGTCGAGCGGCAGGTTGCGCAGCAGGCGGCGGTCGAAGCCACCGGTCTTCACCGGGCGGCCCTGGCGCTCGGCGCGGGCGATCACCATGTTCATCTCGTTGAGCGCGGTGAGGTCGATGTCTGGGAAGCGGCCGTCCCAGGGGCGCGAGACGACCTCCCAGAGCTGGTCGACCGCGTCCTGCCACTGCCCGGCCTCGGCATGCGCGAGGCCGAGGTCGCGGAAGGATTGCGGTTCGTTCGGGCTCAGGCGCAGCACTTCGCGCAGCACGGGCACGGCGAGTTGCGGCGCGTTGGCCTGCAGCAGGCGGTAGCCGAGCACGCGCAGGATGTGGCGGTTCTCGAGGTCCATCTCGGCCAGGTTCGACAGCACGCGCATCGCGAGCCGGGGCAGCTTCTTCTGAAAGAGCACGTCGGCGGCGTCGAGGAAGAAGGCGGTGCTGTTCAGGTGGTTCGGCCGCTCGTCGAGGTAGACGCGGTAGACCGCGTCGGGCGTGGCCGCGCGCAGGCGGCGTGCGTAGGGCACGTCGGGCTGCCAGGGCTGGAGCCGGATCACGGCGGACGGTGGAGCGTCTTGTCCCGCGGCACCGGCCTTGGCCTTGCGCGCCGGGGCCGGGGCGCAGCAACAGGAGCAGGACCGGCAGCGCCTCATGGCCGGCG